>JBDNAQ010000262.1:0-7400 GCA_039768345.1 Flavobacteriaceae bacterium | reverse complement strand
TGTCGCGGATTATTTCTTCTTCTTTTGTCATTTATGGCGGTTAAACCCGACTCAATATAGGAATTTCTAATGCTGAATTAACAGCAATTTAACCCTGGAATAAGCAGAGAATTAAGATTTTTGAAAAAAGGATTATCAAATATGAAAAAGATCTATATCAGCCTGATCGCCCTTTTCTCCCTTGGCGCCATGGCCTGTCAGCCACAAGTGAAAAAGGAAGTTAAACAGCCGAGCGAAGTTGCGGAAGTGATCAAGCTAAGTGCAGAAGAATTACAGCAATATGAAACGGCTTATTTTGCCAGCGGCTGTTTTTGGTGTGTGGAAGCCATATTCGAAAGCGTAAAGGGGGTGAAAGAAGTTGTCTCCGGATATTCCGGAGGACCTGAAGCCAACCCCAACTATGAACAGGTAGCTTATGGCCGTACCGGACATGCTGAGGCTGTCGAGGTCTACTACGATCCCTCAGAGATCTCATTTTTTCAATTGGTCCAGGTGTTTTTTGGCTCCCATGACCCGACAAGTCTGAATCGACAGGGCCCGGACCGCGGAGCCCAGTATCGTTCCATCGCATTTTATAAGGATGATGAGCAGAAAAAAGTGATAGATGCCTATATCAAAGCTTTGGAAGAGAACAAGGTTTACGACCAGCCTATTGTAACTCAGGTGGTACCGTTTGAAGTTTTTTATAAGGCAGAAGAGTATCATCAGGACTACGAAAGGAAAAATCCTAATAATGGTTATATTCAAAATATATCGATCCCCAGGTTAAATCGTTTTAAAAAGAATTTTCCTGAATATTTAAAAGATGAGGCACATTAGGGGCTTTGTATTATGAGCTATTATAAAAGCGACTTTTTTTAGGTCGCTTTTTTATTTCTACCGCCCAACTTCTATCTTTAGACAATACCAACACGGAATATGATTGCTATGCTGACCTCCAAGATCAATATCTTTCAACTCTTTCTAGTCTTTTTACTTGTTTTTATGAGTTCCTGCAGGCAGGAGCCTCAATCAACCGAACCCTGGAGTCCTCTCTTCGACGGCCAAACATTAGATGGCTGGACAGTAAAAGGCGGGAATGCCAGGTATGAAGTACACGACGGTCAGATTGTAGGCATAACGGTGGCGAATACTCCTAACACTTTCCTTACCACAGATGAACATTTTTCCGATTTTATTTTGGAACTGGAATACAAAGTAGATCCCAGCATGAATTCCGGAATTCAAATCAGGAGCAATTCTTTTCCTTTTTATCAGGAGGGAAGAGTACATGGATACCAGATCGAGATCGATCCGTCGGAGCGCGCGTGGAGCGGTGGCATCTACGAAGAAGGCAGCAGAGGCTGGTTGTATCCCATCATCGATGATCAGAAGGCCTCTTCAGCTTTTAGGCAAAACGACTGGAATCATTATCGTATAGAGGCCATCGGAGACACCTTAAAAACCTGGGTAAACGATGTGCCAACGGCTCATTTGGTAGATGAACGATGCGATAGCGGATTTATTGGCCTGCAGGTACACAGTATCGGCGATAAAGAGCAGGCAGGCTCCGAGATCATCTGGCGCAATATCAGGATAATAACCGACAGCCTTGCCAGGTATAGTCAAAGTATTCCACTACTTCCGGTCATTACAAAGAATCGTTTGCTGCATAGCCAGGAGGAGGATGGATGGAGATTGCTTTGGGATGGCAAGACCAGCCAGGGATGGAGAGGGGCCAAATCTGCTCAATTCCCTGAGGAGGGATGGATAATGGAGGATGGCGAATTGATCGTGCTTTCTTCCGGCGGTGGTGAAGCGGCAGCGGGAGGAGATATAGTGACCATGGAGGAATTTGTCGATTTTGAGCTGGAGCTGGAATTTAAACTGAGTGAAGGAGCTAACAGCGGCATAAAATATTATGTAGACACAGAACTCAATAAAGGTCCCGGCTCGGCCATCGGTCTTGAATTTCAGATCCTCGATGATGCCCGGCACCCGGACGCAAAACTGGGAAACCATGAGGGCAGCCGAACTGTGGGTTCACTTTACGACCTGATCCAGGCCAGTCCCGAAAAACATATGAATCCTATAGGTCAATGGAACCAAGCACGGATTATTTCTAATAAAAATCACGTAGAACACTGGCTAAATGGCCAAAAAGTGCTCGAATACGAGCGAAAAAGTCCTGAATTCCGCAAATTAGTATCAGAGAGTAAGTATAAAGATTGGCCCGATTTCGGCGAGGCTGAGAGCGGTCCTATATTGCTGCAGGATCATGGAGATCGTGTGGCTTTCAAGAATATCAAAATCAGACCCATTGTCAATGAATCATTATGAGCACTAGACGAGAATTTATCAGAAAGTCTGCCATAGGCAGCACTGCCCTGGTTACAGCAGGCAGCCTTTCACCTACATGGCTTTACAGCAGGACTGCTAGTCCCAACGAGCAGATACAGGTGGCTGTAATAGGAGTGCGAAGCAGGGCGAAAGCGCTGATAGAAGGTATTTCCAAGTACACCAATGCCAAGGTCATCTACAACTGCGATGTTGATACAACGATAATGGAGGCTCACAGTCTCTGGTGTAATGAGAAAATTGGTTACGTCCCACGTCAGGAATCGGACTTTAGAAGAATCCTTGACGATAAAGATGTTGACGCTATATTTATTGCAACACCAGAGCACTGGCATGCTCCCATGGCCATTGCGGGTTTGCAGGCAGGGAAACATGTATATGTGGAAAAACCTTGCAGCCATAATCCTGCGGAAAACCAGATGCTGATCGCGGCGCAAAGAAAATATGGCAAGGTGGTTCAAATGGGCAACCAGCAACGATCGGCGGTCACCTCGCGCAGGGCCATAAATGACATCCGGGAAGGGATAATCGGTGAAGTATTCAAGGGCGAAGCCTATTACTCGAACAATAGATCGACCATCGGGCTTGGAAAGCAGGTAGATGTGCCTGCCACACTGGATTGGAACCTTTGGCAGGGCCCTGCTCCAAGAGAGAAATACAGGGATAATATCCACCCTTATAACTGGCACTGGTTCCGCAAATGGGGCACAGGGGAAATTCATAATAACGGGACGCATGAAATCGATATTTGCCGCTGGGCCTTAGGGGTAGATCTACCCGAAACCGTGACCTCTTTTGGTGGAAAATTTTCATATGATGACGATTGGGAGTTTCCCGATAATATGCAAGTGACCTATACCTTTGCCGACAACAAGTTTATCACCTGGACCGGACATAGTCGCGGGCTTATAAAACCGGAACAACCGGGCCGGGGTGTTACTATCTATGGCAGCAAAGGAACAATAGAATTAAGTCGGGATGGATATAAGCTGTACGGTTTAGACGGCCGGCCTATCCGCTTTGAGTTCGAACAGGGTGTCAGCGCCACAATCGATACCATGGGCGGGGGAGATCTCGACGCAATGCATATTGCCAATTTCTTCAATGCCATCACCAAAAATGAGGCGCTTAATGCACCTATAGCCGATGCTGGTTTATCTACTATGCTTTGCCATCTCGGGAATATGGCTTTTGATGCCGGGGAATCCCTAAAAATTGATCCTTCAGAAGGAAAGGTGACCAATAGTGAGAAAGCCATGCAAAACTGGGGCAGAGACTATGAACCGGGCTGGGAACCGCGACTATGACCTGAAATAAGAAAGAGGCTGCCTCACCCTTTAGCAAACTGCCATATTAGCCGTAGTGAAGCCCTGTGAAAAGCTTGGATGTGGCGATAAAGAATAAAATTGTATCTTGGAATAAGAATTTACTGACGTAACTTCATAGTAACCCCAAACCTATGAGCTATGAATCGCTTAATCTTGCTGTGTCTCGCCACCGGCTTTTTTGCCTGTGGTGACCTTCGAACTAAGGAAGACCATCAGCTTATTGAGGTCTTTAATGTCAACTCACCTATTACCATAGATGGCAAAGCCACTGAAAATGCGTGGCACAAGGCCCAATGGTATCCCCTGGACCAAATCTGGCTTGGAGAGGCCATGGACCATTCCGATTTTAATGGCAGGTTTAAGCTCCTTTGGGACCAAAAATATTTATACATTCTGGTGGAGATCACCGATGACATTTTTTATGACCAGCGTAAAGACCCACTTAAAAGATATTGGGACGATGATTGCGTTGAAATTTTTATCGACGAAGATAATTCCGGTGGGCTGCATCAATACAGCCACAATGCGTTTGCGTATCATGTAGCCTTAGACGGGAATGTGGTCGATTTAGCACCGGACAGAGAAGCCCGATTATACAACGAACATGTTTTTACCCGTATCAGTATCGATGGAAATATAGGTCTGTGGGAGATGAGGATAAAGTTATACCCAGACTCCTATCTGGACGATGGAAGTAATACAGCTGTGCGGCTTAAGGCAGACAAGAAAATTGGATTTGCGCTGGCGTATTGTGATAACGACGGCAGCAAGGAAAGAGAAAATTTTATCGGGTCGGTATTTGTACCGGGAGAAGATAAGAACCAGGGCTGGATCAATGCAGATATATTTGGGACCTTGCTTTTAATAGAATAATTATTGCCTTAAAGACACTTCGCTATAATTCGAATCGATAACGATCAGCTTATTGGAATCCTTGTTTAAATAATATCCCTCCTGTACTTTTTTTGACCTGTTCTCCGAAAGTTCTACAACCAAGCCTTTAGGCATCTCGATGGAACTGTAGGTTCCGGTGGTCCTGATATTAAAAGCTGTTTCAGGTAATATGCACCTCAGCTGACCATTCTTCACTGCGATCTTCACCCCTGAAAAGTCAGGGGATATAGATTTTATGTCGAGCGAACCCAGGTTATTTACGATCGTGGCCTCTTTCAATAAACGGTTGATGGTCACATCGGAAGAGGTGGCATCGAGTGTCAGATATTTAACATCTACTAAATCAATGTCGGCGGAGTATTTTGTATTTAACCTCCCTACATTCCATTGCTCTACACGAACGGGAGAATAGGCGGCTACGATATCGGTTTTATCTCCGTCAATAGTAGAGGCCAGCAACCTTGCATAGGACAAGGTTGCTTTGATGTCTCTGGTGGTTTCGGCCAGTTTTACCTCGCCATGACGTACATTCATATTAAGCTTAACCGATTTCGGCATTTTTATTTTGATGGTACGCTTAACCTTATATTTTCCGCTTTTACCATCAGGCGAATAATAATACACTTTTGGGGCATTCACTTTGTCTCCTGATATGATCACATTGCGGTGTACACGACGTACTTCCTCTTGCATTTTTCTCGCCTCTTTTAGTGCTTCCTTTTGCATTTGCTGCGCTTCCCGGCGGATCTCCTGAGCTTCTTTCCTTATCTCTTCCTGCTCCTTAAGTCGTTCTTCCTGCATAGCCTCATGCTCCTTCTTATATTCCTCCTGGATTTCGCGGTACTCTTCCATATTGGCTTTATATTGTTCGCCCCATTCTTTCATATTTTCTTTCCACTCCTCATCGAAATTTTCTCTGAATTGCTCGCTCCATTCTTCAAGATAAGACTCACCTCTTTCCTGATATTCTTCATAATCAAATTCTCCGAATTCCATAGGCGGAAGCGGTGGCATGGGCGGTAAAGCCTCTACCTGAGGTAATGCTGGTAAATCAGGGATCTCAATATCTGCGAAGAAGGGAGCGACATCTGGGATCTCGATCACAAAATCCTCGTCCAATCCGGGAACGCCAGCCACATATGGACCCCACGAAGCCGAATTTTTAGTACTAATTTCAATCTCTGAACTATTCCCCAGAATTTTTATACCATTATTCTCAAAATATCTCTGGGCTTCTTCTTCTGTTACGCCTTCCAGTTCAATAACCGCCTCTACGGATACCTGATTTTTATTCCAGGTGTCGAACTCGATATCGGCATGACTTGTATTTAAATTTACAATCGTATTATCATTTACATTAAAGGTCTCAGAATAGGTCTTCTTCTGAGTCTGGGCCGCCGTCCCTAATACGGTAAACAGTGCAGCAACCACAAGGGTTTTAGATACTATTGTTTTTGATTTGTCCATTTTTTGATGATTTAAATTCATTTAACTTAGTTTTTAATTTGAGTAGCAGATCCAAACGCAATTGAAGATTTTGGATCAATGCCGTAATCGTCTGATCATTCGGGCCCATGGTATTCAATTCTTTATTGAGCTCATTGTATTCAATATTCAAATCTGAGAGTCTGTCCATAAAATTGTCTACAAGCTCCTTATTTTCAGTCGACACTTCGAGTTGTGAAATTTCCAGATTGATATTCGCCATATAGTAATTTTCCAGCTTCCGGAGATCCGGCGACAAATCGCCCAGCGATATCCCTTGTTTCTCTTCGGAATCATCAGCTTTCTCGACCACCGTTGTTTTTGCAGGGAGTTCCGTTTCTGTGGAGGTAAAATAATAGACCCCGATTCCGAGAAGTATAACTACCGAAGCAGCGGCCGACCAAAATCTCCATCCATTCTTTTCTTTTAACGGCATGGCAGTATCCAGGCGGCTTAAAAATCTGGACTCGTGTCCTTCTTTCATCCGATGTTTATTGTCTCTTTCTCTTTCAAACAGCTCTCTAAGATCCTGTGACATAACGTTTCTCTTTTAATAATTCCTTTAAATAACCTTTACCTCTTAACAACCTTGTACGGCAAGTGGGCTCCCTCAAATCCAGTATTTGGGATATCTCCTGGTGATCATATCCTTCTACGAGGAATAGCTGAACAACGAACCTGTATTTCTCCGGCAACTGTTGCATGGCCTCTTTTACCTGCTCCATGGTGATCTCCGTCTTCACTGTCCAGTCCTCATCCTCCACAATACGGAGAGTCTGTTCCTGGATTTCGGTAAAGGCCACCTTCTTTGCCTTTATAAAATCAAGACATTTATTGACCACAATACGCTTTAGCCATGCACCAAAGGTCACATCACCTCTGAATTGATCCAGCTTTTGAAATGCTTTGATAAAGGCTTCCTGCAAAACATCTTCCGCATCGTCTTCATTTTTCAAGAATCGCATAGCCACACAGTACATCCCCTCGCAGTACTGGCGATACAGCTTCATTTGAGCTTTACGATCATTGGCCTTGCACTTCTCTACCAATTCAATTTGAAAGGACAGTTTAGATTCCAATTTTGGCGGATGTTGTTGTTATTTGAAAGACGGTACAAAAAATGGCTTGTTTCAAAAAACAAGTACTTTTAATAAAAAAAAGGGGCAATTTGAAACAAGTTACAATTAAAAATAGCGAATTAATCCTGACCGCGCTCGATTATGGTGCTGTTATCCAGAAGCTTATGTTTCGTGATAAAAATGGACGCTGGTTGAATATGGTAGCTTCCTTAGAAGATCCTGAGGATTATTTATCTGATGAGATTTCACTCGGAGCCACTGTAGGGCGTTTTGCCGG
>JBDNAQ010000029.1:0-10019 GCA_039768345.1 Flavobacteriaceae bacterium | reverse complement strand
GCTCGGTATCGGAAAGTCAGAAAGGTGGTGCAATCCTCTATGGATTGCGCTATGCCTCTTCCTTAAAACGGAAAAACAATATTATCCTCTATACCGATGCAGACCTCTCTTCTCACCTGGGGATGACAGGACTCCTTGCCGAAGCTATAGTTGGCCAGAATAAATCTTTGGCCATCGGTTCCAGGCGCGAAAAGACCTCATTTACCCTGAGGTCAGATTTTAGGAATTATCGTGGAAAACTATTTATTTATCTGCGCAGACGCCTGTTGCATCCAATCAATTACATTTCTGATGAACAATGCGGCTTTAAGGCTTTCGACGCCTCGTTTTTAACTGATTTCCTGGAAGAGATGATCGAAACCGGCTTTTCATTTGACGTGGAACTACTCTTGCGAACCGAACTCAAAAGACCAGGTTCAATCGCCCAAATTCCTATTGCCTGGATGGACAGCGATGAGGCCTCTACTACAAAAGACCTGGAACCCTATGTGCCTATGCTCAATAGAATGGTCGATTTCTACGAGCACTACTTATCACCCCACTCCGAGGCAGAGGATTTTAAGATTTTCATCAGGGATCTAAACGAGCAGGCCTGGGATCAGCTAATCCATCATATACCAGAAGCGATAAAAACATGGGATCCGGTGGAAGATATCGAGTTTAATCTGGTCGGTGTGGATCAGCTGAGGGCATGTGCCAGATTGAATTAATTAGACGGGTTGTTACATCCGCGCCGGGAACTGCATCAAGAAAATTAAATATTACACTTTTAACTCTTTGAGAGGACCATATAGATAAGTCTATGCGGTTTTAGGCTATAGTCTGCGGTTCCCTCTTTCTCTTCGTAAAGGAGTATGCTAAAACCTCCTTCTTTTAAAAACATATCTTTAACTGCATCTTTTTCACAGCCGAATTGAGGTCTTCCCATAGCAATGCCGGCCTCCCGGTGAAAGAACTCAAAGACAAACAAACCACCTGGTTTTAGTGCAGCCTTGATCTTTTGAGCGATTTCATCTACCTCCAAACAACCTCCGTATAACCAGGTGATCAGATCCCATCGGTTTTCTCCGTAATTGAAGGTATCGAAACTTTCAATATAAGTGGTTAATATCAGATTTTCGTTTTCGGCCTGTTTTTCTGCATAAGCCACTGCCTTGTCAGCCAGGTCAAATCCGGTAACATCCCAGCCATTTCTCGCCAAAAACAACGCATTACGCCCTTGCCCCATAGCGACACAAAGCGCTTTGCCGGGTTTAATTTCACCGGTGATTTGGGCCAATAGATTATTGGCCTCTTTGTTAAAGACGTAGGTTGAATCACCTACCAGACTCCTGTTCCACCTCTCCCTGACACGCTCATTTCTTTCCTCCACCGTCATGGTGGTTTGTCCGTACATAGCACAGCCCGTCAACAATATCAGAATGGAGAAGTACAGTCGTAATTTCTTCATATCAAGATTTTGAAATTAAAAGAATACCTGGTTGGTTATTTTATATCTAAAAGGTAGTCATTCTTTTTAAAACTGGTTCCTTATCTTGTAACTATAAGGGATGGTTCTGAGCTTAATCACACCAAGATTTATAAAATGTAATGATAGGTTACCAGCCCCGACCTATTTACTATCAACAACTAAAAACAATAGAAATGTCTGACCAACTCCAGAAAATAACAGAAAAACACTGTACGAACCCACCTGCCAAATATGATGACCTTAGTGTGTTGTTTTTGAACTGCACCCTGAACAGAACCCCGGTATTATCACATACAGAAGGGCTGATCCAGGTGGCTCAACGTATATTTGAGGCTAATGGCGTAAGTACGAAAATCATCAGGCCGGTCGATTATGTAATTCCGGCCGGACTCGGACTCGATATGTCTCAAACCCCGGAATGGGACAAAGATGACTGGCCCATGATCCAAAAGGAGGTCGATGCCGCAGATATTCTTATTATCTGCACTTCGGTATGGCTGGGGGAGAAGTCATCGGTATGTAACCGAACTCTGGAGAGGATGTACGGGTATACCCATCAGTTTAATGAAAAAGGCCAGTACAGAGACTATGGTAAGGTAGGGGCTACCCTGATCACCGGAAATGAAGACGGCGTAAAACACTGTGCGATGAATATCCTTTTCTCACTATCTCACATCGGATATACTGTACCCCCACAGGCCGACGCCGGTTGGATGGGGGAAGCAGGTCCCGGACCCTCATATAGAGATGAAGGCTCCGGCGGACCCGAAAATGATTTTACCAACAGGAATACTACCTTCCTTGTATGGAATTGTCTTCACCTGGCCAGGATGTTAAAAGACCAGGGAGGTATTCCGGCCTATGGTAACCAGCCTGATGAATGGGCAGCCGGTTGCCAGGCAGGTTTCGACAGCCCGGAGCATAAGCGATAGGATAGCAGTAAAACAACTGTCATCCGGATAAATTACACCAGTTAAATAATAGTCAAATCCAACCCTAATGTTCCAGGTATTTGCCGGGATAGTAGCCCTGTCCTCCTTATTGAGTTTTATTAATAAAAAGATTCTGAAATTACCCGATACTATAGGGCTTATGGTATTGGCCATAATCACTTCAGGGCTGTTAGCCAGTTTGAGTTTTTTGGACCCGGCGATTTTCGAACGCATTTGCGCAGTGGTCGATGAGATTGATTTCAGAACGATTCTTTTTGACTTTCTTTTGAGTTTTCTGCTTTTCGCCGGTGCTATCCATGTGAACATACACAACTTACTCGAAGAGCGAGGCCCGGTCTTGATATATGCCTCTCTGGGCGTTGTCCTGTCTACGCTGATCATAGGCCTGATCTTATATTACCTGAGTGCATTAGCAGGTTTTCCGATTCCCTTGATCTATACATTGTTGTTTGGGGCCCTAATCTCGCCCACAGACCCAATAGCGGTGTTGTCGCTTTTAAAAAAGGCAGGTGCTCCAAAGGATGTAGAAATAAAAATAATCGGCGAATCACTTTTTAATGACGGAGTGGGGATTGTAGTTTTTATTACCCTGCTTTCATTTGCGACTATGCAGGGTGGCGAGGAGCTAACCGCTTCACATGTGCTGTTTGAATTTATACAGGAGGCATTTGGAGGAATTCTGATGGGACTGGTATTGGGCCTTCTAGGTAAATGGTTCTTTGGGAAGATCTATGATTCGCCCCTTGTGGCGGTACACATTTCCATCGCATTGGTTATGGGGGGTTATGCATTGTCGTCGGTTCTTCATGTATCAGGCGCACTGGCCATGGTTGTCCTTGGCCTGATGATCGGCAATTACCTGCACCGTTCATGCCAGAGTAAAGAAATGATTGAAAATATGTCTGTTTTCTGGAGAGTGCTCGACGAGATCCTTAATGCGATTCTTTTTGTTCTTATTGGGATCGAAATAATCAGCCTCGATTTTCAGAACATATTTCTCTTGCTGGCGGCCATAGCCGTTCCACTGGTTCTCCTCGCGCGCTTTACTGCAATTGCTCTTTCAAATATTTTCCTGAAATCGAATCATCGCAGTGGTATACCACAAATTTCGGTCTTGACCTGGGCCGGGCTCAGGGGTGGTATTTCAATTGCACTAGCATTGTCTCTCCCAGAAAATGATTTCAGAGAGGTAATCATTTTTATCACCTATTCTGTTGTGGTATTTTCTATATTGATTCAGGGCTTAAGCATAGATAAACTGGTATCAAAAATTCTTATAAAAACCGATCGAAATGAAGGATGAACAAAAGCGAATTTGGCATAAAGTATTACTCCGTAAGGAGGATCTTCCCGAAGGCAGGGTTAAAACAGTAACGGTTGGGCACAAAGGGATCTGCCTTACTCATTTCGAAGGGAGAATATCAGCACTGGACAATAAATGTCCTCACCAGGGAGGTCCTTTAGGAGAGGGTTCTATAGAGAATGGCTTGCTGCGTTGTCCCTGGCATGGCTGGGATTTTGATCCGGTCACCGGCAAACCACCAGGAGGTTATGACGACGGAGTTGAGACCTTCGATGTTGAAGTGAAGGATGACGGGGTCTATATTGCCCTGGTAGAAGAAGAAACCCATCACACAACGGTTTCCGATTTAATGGTCCAGACGATGGTTAATTGGGGGGTAAACACAGTTTTTGGTATGGTAGGACATTCCAACCTGGGTTTTGCCGATGCCATGCGACGACAGGAGGAGGAAGGCAAACTAAAATACTTTGGTATTCGGCACGAGGGTGCAGCTGCCTTTGCAGCTTCTGCCTATGGCAAGCTTACAGGAAAGCCCGCGGGCTGTTTCTCGATTGCAGGACCCGGGGCTACAAATATGTATACGGGTATGTGGGATGCCAAGGTAGATCGCGCACCAATGTTGGCTTTAACCGGACAGGTGGCAACACAAGTAGTAGGCACCGGTAATTTTCAGGAAGTAGATCTTGTAAGCGCCTTCAATTCTGTCGCTGAATTTAACCACAGGGTTCAAGGCGACAGTCGGCATAGCGAATTGATGTCCCTTGCCGTTAAACACGCTATTTTAAAAAGGGATGTCTCCCATCTTACCTTTCCCGATGAGGTTCAGGAAAAAAAGGTCGCTTCGCAGGCCCGGGCTCAGACTCCCCAAAACAGGATAACGTCACTGGAGATAGCTCCTCCGGCCGAATCGGTTAAAACTGCTTTAGCGCATATCAAACAATCAAAAAGGCCACTAATAGTCATGGGGCATGGTGCCAGATTTCATCGAAAAAAGATTGTGGAATTTGCCGAAAAACTGAGTGCCACCGTGGTTACCACCTTTAAGGGTAAGGGTCTTATTTCCGATACGCATCCATTGGGTGGAGGTGTTCTTGGCCGAAGCGGCACACCCATCGCTTCCTGGTTTATGAACGAATGCGATCTGATAATTGTATTTGGTGCCTCCTTTTCGAATCACACTGGCATTACGCCCAAGAAACCAATAATCCAGATCGATTTTGATCCCTTGGCCCTTAGTAAATTTCACCCGGTTGAGGTGGCGGTCTGGGGTGAGATTTCCAGGACACTGGAGATATTTGAAAAAGAACTTATCGGATTTGAACCAGCGTATCTACAACAGGAGGAAGTCGCCGACCGATGGAAGATTTGGAGAGCAGAAAAGCAAAGGCGCTTGTTGGAAACCTCTGCAAAAGGGGTGAGTTCAATTGCGGTCTTTGATGCGATGAATCGAACCGCCCCGAAGAATGCAGTGATGTGTGTGGATGTAGGAAATAATGCTTATTCCTTTGGGCGTTATTTCGAGTCTGCCGAACACGACTTTCTTATGTCGGGTTATCTCGGTTCTATAGGATTTGCGTTACCGGCAGCAATGGGAGCCTGGGCAGCTGTGGACAATTCGCGACCAGTAGTTGCGGTTGCCGGCGATGGCGGTGTCTCTCAATACCTGGCCGAGATCACCACCTTGGTAAAGTACAACATGCCGGTTAAACTCATCATCCTGAATAATAATGAACTGGGTAAAATTTCCAAAGAACAACGGGCGGGGGAATTTGATGTCTGGAAGACCTCATTATCAAATCCCAGTTTTGCAGAATTCGCCATTTCCTGTAAGGCCTGGGGTAAGAGAGTGGCAAATCAGGAAGAATTAAAAGAAGCAATGCAAGAATTGTTCGCTCAGGAAGGTCCTGCGGTATTGGAGGTCATAAGCGATGTGGATCTGATCTGAATATTTGCTGCTTTAGAGCAGGCAAATCTTAAAAGGTCAATTCCGATATTTTGATATTGTCTCCCCGAAGAACGCCTTCACATCTGTTGGCGTCCGATCTGTGGCCGGGAGTATGGCACCTGTAAAACCCTCTGTTTTCCAACTTCCTATGGGTAATGAGCCTGCACCTTGAGGAACAAAAGACTGATGGCCCTTGTATCCACTTATATAATAGTAATAGTCATCTACAAGCTGATCTGGAATGGCGAGTCCCAAGCCAACGGCTATATCTTTAGCGGGAAAATGTGAAAAAGCACCTGAGTCAAAATGATGCGGCCATATTCTAATCTCCGATTCTAATCCATGGGTTTCCAGGACAGCGGCCAGTACATTGTGGGTAAGTGACCTTAAATGACGTTCCCTTTCCAATATTTCCGATGGGACATTAAAAATATAGTCATCTTTGATCTCATAGGGTAATTCGTAATGGAACTGGTATTTGAAAGCATTTCTCAGACCGGCCTTATCGGTGACATTGCTGATCCATGCCAAGACCTCCTTATGGGTACGACTATGCAACTCAATTTCTTCCGTAAAGATATCTGAGCGCCATTTCAGGCTGAAATCATTCAGATCGAGAAGCAATTGATCGCCCTTATCATTCAAAGGCCTGGTATATATCTGTCCGAGATCTGGTGAATAGCCCAGGTTTGTATGACTGTCATCCTCCTGTTTAACCAGAAAAGAAATTCCCGCAGCGGCCAGATATTGAACCGCCAAATGGATCGGAGCTACATTATCAGAATTCATGAGAATGTGAGGTCGCCTTTTAGATCTTTTTCTTTTAATTCCTGCACCAGCTCCAGTGCATCGGGTACAACATCGCTGCATAGTACGATAAGGGAACCTTTTTCAGCATGACTTACCGCATAAGTGATGGCCTCTTTTTCGGATGGAATGATCGTTGTTTTTTTCTTAGGATCTTTATTCTTGATGCCCTGGTCGAGCATATTGATCAAATCTGACTCAGATTTACCTCTCAGATTCTTGTCTTGCCTGATGATGATTTCGTCGAACATATCGGCAGCAATACTGCCCATTTCATTATTATCTTCCTCACGCCGATCTCCGATACCGGCTATGATGCCCACCTTGACCGTCGCTTCAATCGTGTCGGTGAATTTTTGCAATGCCCTCATACCAGCGGGGTTATGGGCATAGTCTAGCAAAATATTGAAATCGTTGAATTCGAATAAGTTGAGTCGGCCTGGCGTACTCGAAGCAGAAGGAATAAATGTTTCCAGTGCCGCCTTTGTATCCTCTATACTGATTCCGCTGATATGGGCCGCTATTACTGCAGGTAAGACATTCTGGATCATAAATTTTGCCCGCCCCCCATAGGTTAAAGGAATACTTTCGGCCTTCATGATTCTCATTTTCCAGGCTCCTTTACAGAGGGTCACAAATCCATTTTCATAGACCGCTGTAATACCACCGATGCGTTGCAAGGCCTGTATCCTTGGATTATTCTCGTCCATGGAGAACAATGCAACATTGCAATTGAGATTTCGCCGCATATCGTAGACAAGGTCATCATCGGCATTTAATATAGAATATCCGTCTGGGAGTACGGTCTCGGGAATTACCCCTTTTACTTTTGCCAATTGTTCGATGGTGTGAATACCTTTAAGACCCAGGTGATCCGCGGCTACATTGGTTACAATTGCTATATCACAATTTTTAAAACCCAGTCCTGCTCTGAGCAAACCTCCCCTGGCACATTCAAGCACAGCAAAATTCACTGTGGGGTCCTTAAGCACAAATTCGGCACTTGCAGGCCCTGTGCAGTCGCCTTGCATCAGCATACGGTTTTGAATATAGACCCCATCGCTGGTTGTGTATCCCACACGATAACCTTTCATTTTTGCGATATGGGCCATGAGTCGGCTGGTTGTTGTTTTTCCATTGGTTCCCGTTATGGCCACAATAGGGATCCTGCCGGTATCTCCTTTCTGCGGGAAAAGTTTGTCTACTACTGGAGCTGCAACATTTCGGGGGAGACCCGTTGTTGGTGCCAAATGCATTCGGAAACCCGGACCTGCATTTACTTCAAGGACAGCACCTCCGGTATCAGACAAGGGCTTAGTTATATCGGTGGTCATCACATCGATACCGCAAATATCGAGGTCGATGATCTTTGAGATCCGTTCTGCCATTGAGACGTTGGCGGGATGTACAATATCGGTAACATCTTCTGCGGTTCCTCCGGTACTAAGGTTTGCCGTATCTTTTAAAATTAGCATTTCACCTTTATCCAGGATCGATTCAGGCTTATATCCGGCATCTTTGATTATATTTTTTGTGAGGTCGTTGATGGTGATCGCTGTAAGAACTTTTTCATGACCATAACCACGGCGGGGATCTTTATTCACCTCCGCTACGAGCTCTTCAATGGTATGATTGCCATCTCCTACTACATGCGCAGGAGTGCGCTTAGCCGCAGCGACAAATACATTATTGATTACCAATAGTCTATAATCTTCTCCGGTGATATATTTTTCAACAATAACCCTTCTGGAGACTTCCTTGGCAATATTAAAGGCTTCCAGTGCATCCTCGTAATTATTTATATCCACGGTAATTCCCCTACCGTGATTACCGTCTATCGGTTTTATCACCAGCGGGTAGCCCACATAGCGGCAGGCTTCTTTAAGGCTGCTTTCGCGGCTGATGATGTCGCCTCTTGGCACTTCCACCTCTGCCTGTTCGAGCAGATACTTGGTGTCTTCTTTATCACAGGCCAACTCCACACCTATACTGCTGGTTTCACTGGTCACTGTAGCCTGAATTCTTTTTTGATTGGCACCATATCCTAATTGACAGAGCGAATACTTATTCAGTCGGATCCAGGGAATCCCCCTGCTTTGAGCTTCTTCTACAATAGACCCTGTACTGGGACCCAGGCGTTCCGCTTCACGTAATTCACGCATTTCCTGAATGTCCTCGCTCATGTCGTAGTCCTCTCCTTCGATCAGGGCTTCACATATTCTCACTGCAGCTTTGGCAGCATATCTTCCAACGCTTTCCTCGATATATGAGAAGACCACATTATAGACTCCTTTTTCACCATAACCACGAGTACGTCCAAACCCTGTATCCATATCCGCCAGTGTCTGGATCTCCAGGGCGATATGTTCTATAATATGCCCCATCCAGGTGCCTTCATCGACTCGCATAAAGAATCCGCCTTCACAACCCTTGGAACAGCGGTGGGAGATCATGCCCGGAAACATAGCACGAATCCTCTCTCCAAATCCGGGGATCTCATTCGACGGACGTTCTTCCATTTCTTCGAGATCCAGAACCATTACGATTAGCTTATGTCGGCGCACAGACCAATAATTTGGTCCTCTCATGGCATTAATTTCGCGAATTTTCATCTTGATAAAATTTGATTGATATTTACGTCTGAAGTTTCTAAGACTTCTTGTAAATGGAATCCCAGATATCCCAATTTACCAGATTCCGTGCTGTGGTTTGCTTTCCAAATACAATCCGGGTGAATTTCATAAATATATGATAAATTTCATAACAATAGCCCTATTTTTGCGGCTAATAAAGATGTAATAATGGCTTCAAAAGGGACCCTAATACCCATTGGTGGAAACGAAGACAAAGGAATTGATACAGGGGAACAGTATCACCTTGAATATATACAGGAAAGTATTTTGTCGCGTGTGGTTCAAGAGGCCGGAGGGGTGAATGCCAAAATAGTGATTATCCCTACGGCTTCGAGTATTCCGGTAGAGGTGTCGGAAAATTATATTCAGGCGTTTGGAAAACTGGGATGTGAAGACTTGCATATTATGGATATCCGTAGTAAAGAGCAATCTGAGGACCCTGGTAATATCAAGCTGATGAAAAGTGCACAATGTGTGATGTTTTCCGGTGGCAACCAGTCCAAGATCACCAAACACATAGCAGGAACTTCTTTACATCAAATCTTAAAGGAGCGCTATAAAAAAGATCATCTTGTCATCGCCGGCACCAGTGCCGGGGCTATGTGCATGTCTAAAGAAATGATCGCCGGCGGAAGTAGCAGAGAATCATTTATAAAAGGGGCGGTAAGTATGGATAATGGTCTTGGGTTTATCCCCAAACTCACCATTGACTCTCATTTTATCAGAAGAGGCCGTTTTGGCAGGCTGGCCGAAGCGGTGGCAAAATACCCAAAACTAATCGGTATTGGTTTGGCCGAAGACACGGGTCTGGTGATCAAAAAAGGGAAGATATTTGAGGTGATCGGCTCCGGAATGGTCATTTTATTCGATCCAAGAAAGTTGAAACACAATAACAGGGAAGTATTGG
>JBDNAQ010000261.1:0-4957 GCA_039768345.1 Flavobacteriaceae bacterium | reverse complement strand
TGATATTTGTTACAAAGAGTGGGATAAAACCCTATTTCTCCCGGCGACGTTTCGGCATTGAAATAGGGTTTTCAAAATCCCTTAGACTAAGACAGTGTTTGAATTAGTTTAGTTTGGTTAGTTTGGAAGGATCCGCCGTTGTTTCATGTTCTATGATGGCGGATTTTTTGTGTTTTACCATCTATACAATTTCCCAACCTGTTTGTATTCCTATCAAGCCCTTCGGTACAATTCAATTTTCAATTTCCCACAACATATTCTAGTTTTAGAATTATAAACCGATAGAAAGATATTGAAAATGAAAAGCAGGATCCTAAAATTTGCAAATTTTGGTTGTATGGTGGTCCTATTAGGATTACAAAACCTGCTAAAGGGTTGTTGGTCCATACCGGAAACAATACCAGTTGAAAATTCAAAAAACACCCATCAGAATCCCTAAAAATTCCTGAACGAACTTCCGCTGCCGATCTTTTGAGCCAGTTACGCATATGACGTGATGAAGGAGCTAAAGGATCGGCAATTTTTCTTCTCTGATTTATCAAAACCTCAGCTAGTTCAATCTATAATAATTGTGTTGAAACACACACAGTTTTTCATTCATATTATACATAATATCTTATATATCAATAAGTTATATGCTAAATTGCAACCATAAACGATAATGATTAAATAATTATGAAAGCGACGATGAAATTATTAAAATATGGTTTGCTTATCGTATCAATTACTCTATTTTCTTGTTCCCCGGAAGATGGTGAAGACGGTGAGATCGGTCCACAGGGGCCACAAGGAATTCAGGGCGACCCTGGTGAGGATGGCGTCGATGGAACGGATGGCGAAGACGGAAATGCCAATGTCTTATATTCTGAATGGTTTACAGTTACCCAATCAGATTGGAGTGGTATCGGAGGAACAAAAATTTCTTTCAATCAAAGTGCTCCTGATATTACCGCAGAAATTACGGATACGGGGGTGGTTTTGGTTTATCACCGATTTAATAATCAAACGCGGCAATTGCCGTATTCCTATTCACCAAATGGACTACATCTGGTTTATATATTCGTACCAGGCTCTATTACCATTGAGGGATTCCTGTTAGATGCCTCGGTGATCAGTGCAATATCTGCTCTCGATTTTCGATTTATTATCATCCCTGGTGGTGTACCCATCGCAGGCAAAGGAACTAGGGATTTTACCAAAATGTCCTACGAAGAAGTCATGGACTATTTCGGACTGGATTATTGATTATTACAATGATGTTAACCTCAGTGCACTTTAGGACACTAATCAATAAAGAAAACCTTTTTGATTGAATTTTTGAAACCTGTCCAACGATAGGTAGAATACATGCCAACCATGTCGCTTTTTAGGCATCCGGATAGAAAAGCAACTGGAAAAAAATTGGCAATACAAAGCCCCTGATTTTTTGAGCCAGTTGCGCTGAGTGCGTAATGAAGGAGCTAAGAAATCAGGGGTATTGTATGTCTTATAGATCGAACTTTATGCCCTGGGCAAGCGGTAATTCCGTAGTATAGTTTATCGTATTAGTCTGTCTTCTCATATATATTTTCCATGCATCAGAACCAGATTCTCTTCCGCCTCCGGTTTCTTTTTCACCTCCAAACGCACCTCCGATTTCTGCGCCGGAAGTACCGATGTTTACGTTCGCTATACCGCAATCACTGCCGGCGGCTGAAAGGAATTTTTCGGCTTCGCGTAAATCACTAGTCATAATGGCAGAGGAAAGTCCCTGTACCACATCGTTTTGGATAGCAATGGCATTATTTACATCCCCTTTGTATTTTAACAGATATAGAACGGGCGCAAAAGTTTCGTGTTGCACAATCTCCATGCTGTTCACCGCTTCAACAATAGCTGGTTTTACATAACAACCACTTTCATATCCTTCTCCAGCAAGCGTACCTCCCTCGATCAACAAAGTACCTCCCTGATCCACAGCGGCCTTCAAGGCGTTTAGGTAGTTAGCCACAGCATCTTTATCGATTAACGGGCCAATATGATTGTTTTCGTCTAGTGGATTTCCTATCCTCAATTGCTGATAGGCATCAACAATGGCATCTTTCACACGATCGTAAACAGATTCATGTATGATGAGTCTTCTTGTAGAGGTACAACGCTGGCCGGCGGTGCCAACAGCGCCAAATACGGCACCGATAACTGTCATTTTTATGTCGGCATCAGGTGTCACAATAATCGCGTTATTTCCACCTAATTCGAGAAGAGATCTCCCCAAACGGCCTGCAACAGCCTGTGCCACAATTTTACCCATCCTGATGGATCCTGTTGCTGAGACAAGTGGGATCCGCTGGTCATGAGACATGAATTCACCCACGCGGTAGTCACCATTGATCAGGCACGAGATCCCTTCAGGCATTTGATTTGCAGCAAATACTTCCGCTGCAATATTCTGACAGGCTATTCCACATAATGGGGTTTTTTCCGATGGTTTCCAAACACAAACATCGCCACACACCCAAGCCAGTGCCGTGTTCCACGCCCATACAGCCACAGGAAAATTAAAAGCTGATATAATGCCTACAACTCCCAGAGGGTGGTACTGCTCATACATTCTGTGACCGGGTCGTTCCGAATGCATGGTGAGGCCGTGCAACTGACGAGAAAGACCAACCGCAAAATCACAGATATCGATCATTTCCTGAACTTCCCCAAGACCTTCCTGATAAGATTTGCCCATTTCATACGAAACCAGCTTGCCTAAAGGTTCTTTGAGTTCTCTGAGCTTTTCTCCGAACTGTCTTACTATTTCACCTCTTTGTGGCGCCGGCACTTGCCGCCAGATCTTAAAGGCCTCGGTCGCTGTGGCCATTACCTTTTCATAATCATCCCCTGAACTGCTTTTAACCTTGGCGATTAACGTACCGTCTACCGGAGAATATGAACTGATGATTTCTCCTGATGAGAAGAATTTCATCCCTGTAGAGGAGCCCTCATTTACCGCTTGAATACCCAGTTGGCTGAGAGCATTCTCAATACCAAAATCTAGTACAACTTCTGCCATTTTATTACTTTTTAATAGACTTGTTTAGACCGCCCAAAGTTACGAATAATAGTCCGCTTCAGCCTTGTCGAAAAGCGCTTTATTGTAGGCGGATAAGAAGTATGAGAATAAGAGCGAGCAAGGCAGGAAGTCCTTGAATGAAGAAGATCTTTATATGTGCGGTAAATGCGCCAAAGATTCCGGCTACAAGGACACAGCTGAGGAAGAAAATCGAAACATATGTTTGCCATTCCGGATCTGCTATGAAAAAGCTCCAAATCAAGCCTGCCGCAAGAAAGCCGTTATACAATCCCTGATTAGCCGCTAATGTTTTGGTTGGTTCAAAGAGTTCTGCCGGAAATTGCCTGAAAACCTTGCGCCCCCTGGTGGTCCAGGCGAACATTTCGAAATACAGGAAGTAAAGATGTAGCAAGGCTACCAGACCGATAATAATTTGTAAAACGATGTCCATGAAAAATTAGTTTTTGCCGACGAAGCGGTCATCGACCTCCATAATAACACCACAATTCTCACAAGTTCTCAGTTCTTCGGAACCATAGAAATGCTCAAAGTGGCCTAAGAAATCTTTTTCGATATCGTGCAGTGTAAAATATGCTTCATAGAGTTTATGGTTGCAATTGTCGCAATACCATATCAGCCCGTCGTCTACCTCCATCTCTTCTCTCTTTCGCTCTACCACAAGCCCAATTGAACCTTCATGACGCACTGGGGAGTGAGGCACTTTTGCCGGGTGCAGATACATATCACCCGGACCGAGTTCGAGTGTTTTTTTCTGCCCCTCTTCCTGTATATGGATTTCGATGGTTCCCTCCAGCTGATAGAACAATTCCTCGGTCTCGTTATAGTGATAGTCTTTGCGTGCGTTCGGGCCGGCTACGATCATTACGATATAATCACCTGCTTCCCGATATAGATTTTTGTTTCCTACAGGAGGTTTAAGCTGATCTCTGTTTTCGTCTATCCAGTGCTTGAGATTAAAGGGAGGTCTAATCGACATATATGTTATTTAGAATCATTGAACCCCAGATTCAATAACCATAATCCTATAAAGGGATACCGGAGATAGTCTGGCCAAGGGCTCTTTTCAAAATTAAAAAAAGAAATGATTAAAAAGGAAATTAACGATAGAAGAGTTGGGTGTAGAAAATAGTGCCTTCCACATCTTTTTTGGCACTTACGGCAGTATGCGTAAAGTCGCCTTCCAGGGTCTTCCGATGATCAGCGCTTTGCAGCCACCCTTCAAATGCTGCTGCTGCGTTTGCATAGTCTTTAGCGATATTTTCCGCGACCATCTCAGCATCTGTTACCGACGTAATATCGGAGGCCCGTGAACTGAAATTATCATGGCTCAGGCTTCCCTGGGCGATCATATAGTCGTTATGGGTACTGGCATACTGGTAGGCAACTGCGCTGTATTGTAGCGGCGCATTGCCCAATGACTCCCTGTGGGCATTTACAATGCCCAGGAGTTCATCTTCTATAGCCTTGACATTGACAGCAGAGTTAATCTCTGGCGGAACAACTGGATCGTTGTTAGTGCAGGCCACAAACAATAGAAGAAACACTCCTCTTCCCAGAAGTGATTGCATTTTCATATAGTGTTCTCTTTACATGCAGGACGGGAAGAATGGGGTGTCTTCAATTCAGCTGCATGTAGTGGAGAGTAATGTATGTATTCTAGTTTAATTCCTCCCGGAAAAAACATGAAAGGACAATTTTATCGATGAAATGCACTCTGGGAACGGTATGATTATATCGCTGAAAGACAAAAGCGGTTAATTACCAAAAGGAGATTATTCCTCAGATCCAAAACCTTGGCGGTTTAAAACTTTGCCAAATACGAAGCCGCCGATGTCTTTAAGCGGGGTATACAGTATAGATGATCCGATAGTTTCGGGCTTGACGATATTGGCAGAG
>JBDNAQ010000260.1:0-2828 GCA_039768345.1 Flavobacteriaceae bacterium | reverse complement strand
TTGTAAGCAGCACCTCGGTTTATGGAAATGCGGAGGGGACGATCTCTGAGGAAGACAGGCCGGAACCGGTTACAGATTCCGCAAAGCATCTGTTGAAATCCGAGCGATTGTTTATTGAAGATGAGCAACTGAACACTACAGTGGTGAGGTTTGGAGGACTTATAGGCCCAGACAGGCATCCGGTTACCATGCTCTCGGGCAGAACCGGTCTTAAAAACGGCGCCGAAGCAATAAACCTGATCCATCTTGATGATTGCATCCACCTGATCATTAGTATTATCCGGAACAACTGGTGGAACGAAATTTTCAATGGAGTCTATCCAGACCATCCTACCAAGGCGGATTATTATACGCACGAAGCCCGTGTGAGAGGACTGGAAATTCCACACTATACCGGCAATAGCAAGTCGGGTTCAGGTAAAATTATTGAAAGTAGGAATTTTCTTAATAAAAAGAATCGATTTTATACCTCGATCCGGTCGTAGTTCACAACAGCCAAGGCCATTTTCACAACAAAAACATCGATAAACGGTTAAATTATATCGTTGATTTACAGGTTTTTACCTCTGTGTTGTATCTTTGTATTATTATTAAATCCTAGCGTTATGAAAAAGTCTGAATTAAGGGGGAGAGTTTTAATGCAAATTGAACGACTCATTGCTCAGAGTTGCGTTCCCGGCCGATTGAGTGCTAGCTTTAAAAATCTTCATGAGTCGATTATAAAAAAACATTACAATGCTGCTGACGTCTCAATAGACTATCACAGGCAGCGGGTAAAAATGGTAATCGTCATGGATGATGAGGCGTATGACCCAAAATCTGCGAATTTGGATCTGCCTACTTTTCCGGCCAACTTTTACTTTAAAAATCTCTGCGATTTTCTAAAATCTTGTGTTACTGACGACCAAAAGAGTCTGGCCTTTTATTCCGGGATTCTGAAGAATTTTACCAAGAAAGACTCAGGAGTTATGATGGCCTAACTATCTGGAAAATTAATTAGTTATGTAAAAGGATACCTTAGGGTGTCCTTTTTTTATGCTCGCTTAGTTTTAACTCAATGCTTCATGCTTACTTAAAAAAATATAGTAGCTTTGGCCCACTAAAAGATTTTGATTATGAAGAGGATAGTCCTTTTTTTCTTGCTCTCGATAGGTCTTACAGCTAACGCACAAACCGATGAGAATCTTTTAAAGCATTATGAGGCTTTTTACACGGAAATGAGATTACAAGGCGATATAAACGGTGTGATTTCGGCCCTGACCCATCTCAATGTCCTGTCTCCTGATAAAGCAAGGAGAGATACTCTGGCCTATGTTTATGCCAATAATAACCAACATCTACAGGCACTTAATACCGTCGGTATTGAAAAGAGTGAATCGGATTCTGACCTCGCTGTTCAGGTAAAGGCGATCTCTCTAAAAGCGCTGAATCAACCCAAAAGAGCCTTAGAGCAATTTCAACTTCTTTATGGCCGGACTCCCAATCCCTATCTGGCCTATGAAATCGCTGATCTGAAAATTCAGGTAGGCGATAACGCTGGGGCCGTGGCTGATATCGAATATGGAATTGCAAATGCAACCGACGAGATGAAATATGCCTTTTATGAGCGGCAACAACCTTATGAAGTGTCTCTTAAAGGCGCTTTTACCCATTTAAAAGGCCTGGTTCAATATAATATGGACAGGGAGAATATCAGTGAGGCCATTGCTACGATCGAAATGGCGCTGGAAATGGATCCTAATTTTAACCTGGCGAGCCTCAGTAAACAGGCATTACAATCCAGGAAAGATGCAGGCAACGAGCCTCAAAATTAGGAATTCGACTTAATCCCTTCATGCTGGCGAATAAATATTTCAAGATCCTCCAGCGATTTGGTGCCACTTTTTACAAACCCCCGTTTTACCACCAGGGCAATCAGTAATTTCTTCCATAGCGCGCGTGCCTCCCAGAAAGTTTCCGTTACTAAAATACAGCTGGAGTCTTCAATTGGCTTGACGGTATAGAACTGGTAAAAAATATCAAAAGGTAAAAGACTCGTGGTCATTTCACCATAAACGAATTCGCCTGGAGTTGCATCTCTTGTAACCGCAACTATATTTAGATGCTTTCCATTGATGACACATAAATGTTCCGAACCGGCCCGCGTTACCTGATTCTCATGGTATTCAAATTTGTCTACCCCCTTTACCCAATAGGAGCGATACGCATAATTGGTTATATACTCAATAAGAACTGCCGCATTTACTGGGAATTCCTTTTCCGAGGTCAAATTCGGAGCGCGATCCAAGCTCACTTTTTTTCCCTGTTGAAAAGAACTCAGACTCAGTTTATCCCTGTCGATCAAAGCGTACATATAATCCACTTTTTTACCATCGTAGGAGTCGGATCCCGCCTCGAATCGGAATACTTTGCTCTGGTACCCCAACGGTAATCCGATATATGACGCCAGATCTTTGCTGATCAATGCATAATTATCGCTATCGATCGAATTCTTGAGCAGACGGTGCGCTTCGATAACCTGTGAACCGAAAGGTTTGCGATTGCCCTGAACTTCAATAAACCCAAGATCCCCACAATGCGCCACCACTTTTAACCTAAGCTCTGGAGCCGTTGCACAAGCCGTACAGGGACAGATCCTGTTCTTTTCCAACATTTTAAGGTGGCCGTAAAATGCGGTAAACATGGTTTCTATCTGCGCCAGTAATTTCTCCTGTGAGGGAACCTCGCCTTCTTTATAAAAGAAAAGTGCATCGCCTTCAACCTCCGCCAATGAAAGTTCCTGGGTGTCAGCTTCGATAAGGACTTCAAGCAATTCGGCAATTACATGC
>JBDNAQ010000259.1:0-7622 GCA_039768345.1 Flavobacteriaceae bacterium | reverse complement strand
GTTAAAGCGGTGGCTTTCGGGATCCTCAGACATAGGATCATCAAAAACTATAAGGCTGAAGCAGAGTCAATTACCGAAGAAGATATAATACGTCAGTTGCTTTGATAGCCATCAGGATATAAGCCGGTTTTTTTCTGAGAATTATTAGCTCAAAGGTGAGTGTGTATTCCCTGCTTTTCCCTTCTTTTGATAAACTTATGATTTAAACACCGCACCCGCGGTAAAAGTTTTATTTCCCCTTCCATTTTAGTACTTTTGGGGAATTGCAAATTTCCTAAAAAAGAAGAGATAATGGCATTTGATATAGACATGATAAAAGAGGTTTATGCCCGAATGCCGGAACGCGTGGATAAAGCCCGTGAACTGGTAGGCAGACCCCTGACACTTTCCGAGAAAATCCTGTATTCGCACCTATGGAACGGCGACCCGGAACAGGTCTTCAGGAAAGGAAAGGATTATGTAGACTTCGCACCAGACAGGGTAGCTTGTCAGGATGCCACGGCCCAGATGGCACTGTTGCAGTTTATGCATGCCGGAAAGCCAAAAGTAGCTGTTCCGACTACAGTTCATTGTGATCACCTGATACAGGCGAAGGTTGGTGCGGTAGCCGATCTGAAAAGGGCAAACGAAACCAGTAATGAGGTATTCCAGTTTCTGGAATCCGTCTCCGATAAATATGGTATCGGTTTCTGGAAACCCGGTGCGGGGATTATACACCAGGTGGTATTAGAGAATTATGCATTCCCGGGAGGCATGATGATTGGAACAGACTCTCACACCGTGAATGCGGGCGGACTGGGTATGGTGGCCATCGGTGTCGGTGGGGCTGATGCGGTCGACGTAATGGCGGGTATGCCATGGGAGTTGAAATTTCCCAAACTAATAGGAATAAAGCTAAACGGAAAACTTTCCGGTTGGACGGCTCCAAAAGATGTTGTGCTAAAGGTAGCCGAGATACTCACAGTTAAAGGAGGGACCGGCGCTATAATCGAATATTTCGGACCGGGGGCCATAGATATGTCATGTACCGGTAAAGGAACTATATGTAATATGGGCGCCGAAGTGGGAGCGACTACCTCCACTTTTGGTTATGATGAATCGATGGATCGATACCTGAGATCAACAGACCGGGCAGATGTGGCAGATGCAGCAAATCAGGTGGCCAATTATCTAACCGCAGATCCTGAGGTTTACAATAATCCGGAACAATATTTTGATCAGGTAATCGAGATCGATCTAAACAATTTGGAGCCCCATTTGAATGGGCCGTTTACCCCAGATCTGGCTACCCCCATATCGAAAATGAGTGAGGCAGCTAAGGAAAACGACTGGCCGATAAATGTAGAGGTAGGTCTGATCGGCTCATGTACGAATTCGTCTTATGAAGATATTTCAAGAGCGGCATCACTGGCCAAGCAGGTAGCCGATAAGAATCTGAAGACCAAATCTAAATTTACTATAACTCCAGGATCGGAGCAGGTGAGATATACGATAGAACGCGATGGTTTTATCGACACCTTTAATTCCATTGGCGCTACTGTTTTTGCCAATGCCTGCGGTCCGTGCATCGGGATGTGGGATCGTTATGGAGATAAGGCGGCGAAAGGGCCTAGGAACACCATTGTGCATTCCTTCAACAGGAATTTTGCGAAGCGGGCAGACGGAAATCCAAATACCCTTGCTTTTGTAGGCTCACCGGAACTGGTTACCGCTATCGCCATTGCCGGTCGTCTTGATTTTAATCCCCTAACCGATGTACTGATCAATGAAGATGGAGAAGAAGTAATGCTCGATGAACCAAGGGGATACGAATTACCACCAGAGGGCTTTGCGGTAGAAGATGCCGGCTATGTATCACCCTCAGACGATGGATCTTCGGTAGACGTCAGAGTAGCCCCAGATTCGGAGCGTTTACAATTGCTCGATCCTTTTATCCCGATTGCACCAGCGAGTCTGCAGGGGATGAAACTTCTGATCAAGGCTTTTGGAAAGTGCACTACAGATCATATATCGATGGCTGGCCCATGGCTGCGCTATAGAGGACATCTTGATAATATTTCAAATAATACCCTGATCGGTGCTGTAAATGCTTTTAACAAGCAGACCAATTTCGTAAAGAATCAGCTTACCGGTGAATATGGGGGTGTGCCCGATACACAAAGGGCCTATAAGGCGGCAGGTATTAAGACTATTGTTGTAGGTGACCACAATTACGGCGAGGGATCTTCACGGGAACATGCTGCTATGCAACCAAGACATCTCGGGGTGGCCGCAGTTCTGGTTAAATCATTTGCGCGTATTCATGAGACCAACCTGAAGAAGCAGGGAATGCTGGCACTAACATTTGCCGATGAAAAAGATTACGATCTTATCCAGGAGGATGATACATTTAATTTTATCGACATTGATCAGTTTGCTCCTGAAAGACCTCTTGGTATAGAGGTGGTACACAAAGACGGATCAAAAGACATGATTCTTGCTAAGCACAGTTATAATGAGTCTCAGATCAAATGGTTCAGAGAAGGATCTGCCCTCAATGTGATCAAAAAAGATAATTCATAATATGGACGATAGTCATATGTGCCGGTATGCACCGGAGAAGCATTAAAGGATGAAGATCAGCAAAAAAACGATTTTCAATATCCTGTTAATTGCCCTGGTGGTTTCGTTCTTCGTAACCCCGCTGGGATATCACGGAAAGATCCTGTTGAACAGGGTGTTTGCGATGCGTCCAGACATCATTCCGAGTACCGAAGCCAGCAAGATACCCAACTATGACTGGCAACTTAAAGACCCTCAATGGGAATTTTTCAATTTCGAAAAGTCCCGGGGACGAGTGGTTTTTATCAATTTCTGGGCCTCCTGGAGACTGCCCTGTGCTGCGGAACTAAAGAGCGTTCAAAATCTGTATGATCGATATCAGGGATCGGTAGATTTCTATATTATAACAGATGAAGAGCGCGAGCCTGTAGAAGAGTTTATGGCCGAGAATGACTTCAGTTTTCCGTTAACTTACCTGATTATCGGAGCGCCGGCACCATTTGAAATTCCGGAACCTCCGGCTACAATCATCATCGATAAGAACGGTCATATCCGTGTTGAGCAAGAAGGTATTGCAGACTGGGATAATGGTACGATCTATGATCTGATCGATGAGTTGATAGAAGAAGAATGAAACGGCGACAAATTACCAATATTGTTCTTCTCCTGCTATTAGGATTAATAGTATTTACACCAGTAGGTTTTCATGTAAAAGTTTGGGTTAACCGGGTACTTTCTTTTAATCCTACCCCCATAGAGGAGAGGGAACAGGAAGTTTTAAGCTCTTATAACTGGCGTTTGGAAGACCGCGAAGGTAGAAGATATGATCTGAGTCATGCCGAAGGCAAAGTCGTCTTTATCAATATCTGGGCCAGTTGGTGCCCGCCTTGTGTGGCCGAAATGCCCGATTTACAACTCCTATACAACGACTACAAAGAACAGGTTGTTTTCCTTTTTATCGCGAGTGATAAAAAGGTAAAAGTCAATGCCTTTATGGAAGAACATCAATATGATTTTCCGGTGTATTATGAGCTGGGTCCCGGTCCGGAAGAGTTGTCGGGCAACATCTTGCCAACTACGTATATTCTCGACCGTCAGAGAAAGATCATCGTATCAGAAACGGGTGCAGCCGCCTGGAATAGTAAAACAACAAGGGAATTGCTCAGCGGGCTGATCGATTCGCACTAGTAAACGCAGTAATCCTTACTTCTTAAAATATTTTAAGGGGACTACAAGCATTCCAAAGCATTCACCTTTTTCTTTTCCCAGATGTTTATGGTGAATTTTGTGCGCCCTGCGTACTCCACGGGCATACCAGTTGTTTGCATTCCGGAACATTTTAAACCGCTGGTGGATAAAAATATCATGTACCATAAAATAGGCAATTCCATATGCCAGAATACCTAGTCCCAGCGGCCATCCTACCCAATAAGCCGTATTGGCTCCAAGGTAGAAACAGACCATACTCACCACAGCATAGAAAAGAAAAAATGCATCATTTCGTTCAAACCAGGAATCGTGGTCTTTCTTGTGATGATCTCTGTGCAGACTCCAGAGGAATCCATGCATGATAAACTTATGTGTGAACCACGCCATAAATTCCATGAAGCAAAATGTCGCCAAAAAGATAAAAATCCCAAAGATTATATTCATCTTAGAACAGATTGAGTTTATAATTTACATATGATTTCGCGAGGAGACCGAATTTTTGATAGTTCGAGATCCGTATCCGCGAATTTTTTATTTCCCTCGATGGGGTTCTTTTCAATTTATTCAGCAACTTACTGTAGTATTTATAAGCGGTATATACCCCAAATTTAGAGCTGTTAGGAAGTTTAAGGATACCTTCATACCCCAGTCTTAGGTCTTCTTTTATCTCAGCTACGATTCGGATCTTGGATTGCTCATCGAGATCCAGAAGATTGGTGTTTGGGAAGTACGACCTATTGAGATCTTCGTAATCTGCTTTAAGATCCCTTAAAAAATTTATTTTTTGAAAAGCCGATCCCAATGCTTTGGCGGCATCCTCTAAATCCCCGTATTTTTCCTGATCTCCATCAACAAATACACACAGGCACATCAATCCTACTACATCGGCCGAGCCATAGATGTATTCCCTATACTCTTCCTGGGTACTATATATATTTTTACTCAGGTCCATTCTCATGCTTTTCATGAAGGAGTCTACCAGATGTTTGGGAATTTTATACTGGTGATAGGTCTTCTGAAATGAATTGAGGATGGGATTGAGACTTATTTTGCTTTCTAGTGCATTTTCCAGTGCGCGTTCAAAATCGTTAAAAAGGGTTTCCTTATCGTATTCATGAAAAGTATCCACGATTTCATCGGCGAAGCGCACAAATCCATAAATGTTATAAATGTCGTTTCGGATGGAAGAAGACAGCATTCGGGTAGCGAGCGAGAAAGAGGTGCTGTAAGATTCGGTAACAATTTTACTGCATTCGATAGAAACCCGATCGAAAATAGACTTCATACTGTTTGGTTTATTATGTCTTACTCATTAATCCGGAAACTAACTTTCCTGAAATCAATGAGGGTGGTACTCCGGGTCCGGGCACCGTTAACTGACCAGTAAAGAAAAGGTTTTTCACCTTTTTACTCCTTAATCCGGGCCTTAAAAAAGCCGTTTGCGACAAGGTATTGGCCATACCGTAGGCGTTACCCTTATAGGAGTTATACTGTTCTACAAAATCGTTTACACAAAACGATTCTTTAAATATAATATTATTTTCTACGCTTTGGCCCGTTCTATCCTGAAACCTCTTCATTATGATATCATAGTACTGGGACCTGAGTTCGGGGGTATCTTCCAGTCCCGGGGCTATGGGTATGAGGAAAAAGCCGGTTTCCGATGCATCGGGTGCCATGGAAGAATCTGTAACCGAAGGGAAATTTGCATAAAAAAGCGGTTTGCTCGGCCAGCTGGGAGTATCATAGATCTCCTGGGCATGCAATTCAAAATCGGTATCGAAAAATAGGTTGTGATGTTCAATATTCTGAAGTTTCTTGTCGAAACCAATATAAAAGAGCAGGGAAGAAGGAGCAAAGGTCTTCTTAGACCAAAATGATTCTGAATACTGCCTTAAAGGTTTTTCCAGTAGGGTTTCCGTATGATGATAATCCGCTCCGCTCAAAACCATATCGGCAGAGATTTTTTGACCCAAGGTCTCTATGCCTTTTATCTGCCCATTTTGCACCAGAATACCATCCACAGGATGATTGGTCTCAATCTTCACCCCCAGTTCTTCGGCCAGTTGCCGCATTCCTTCAATAATTTTATACATACCGCCACGGGGATGCCATGTGCCCAGGCCGAAATCAGCATAGTTCATAAAACTGTAAAAGGCTGGTGTATTGCTGGGTTTGGCTCCAAGAAAGAGCACCGGGAACTCTAGTGTAGCGATCAGTTTAGGATTCTTAAATTGCTTTCGTACTTCTCCACTGATATTTTTAAAGAATTGCCCTAGCCGAAGCACGGTATCCTTGGTCACTAGTTCTAATGGAGATAATCCGGGTCGGTAAACAATTTCATTTATAGCGATCTCATAATTCCGGCCTGCCTTGGAAATAAAATTCCTGAGAAGTTTTGAACTGCCTTTTTCAATACGCTCAAATTCCGAACAGATCTTTTCCATGCTGTCACCGATGGTCATGATATCATCCTCGAAAAATATTTTGTAAGCCGGACTCAGTTTGTCTAATTGGTAATAATCGGAAGTTGTTTTACCAAAATCAGCAAAGAAACGCTCAAAGATGTCGGGCATCCAATACCAGCTTGGTCCGATATCGAAGGTAAATCCATCTCTTATCATCTGCCGCGCCCGTCCACCAACTGTGTCATTCTTTTCATAAACCGTTACCTGGTGTCCTTGCTTTGCAAGATAACATGCGGCCGAAAGTGATGAAAATCCAGATCCGATTACTGCGATAGATTTACTCATGGTGGTATGGGTACGTTTGGGTAACGATCAAAGTGCCTTAGAAAGCTCTTCTATCGTCCGAAAGATACGAATATCACCCGACATATTGTTCTGATCGAGGTGTTCAGTTTGTCTGCCCAATATCCAAAGCTTGGAGTCTCCTTTGCTATTGATCTCTTGTTGGAATTCCTCAATATACTTACTGATTCCGTCTTTATTAGGCTCTACGGTAAAATAGGAGAGGAAATGGATGTTATCATAAAATTTCTGAAGGTCCGCCAGGTTTTCAACCGGCATGGTTTGTCCCAGATAGATGGTTTTATATCCTTTTAACACTACCTCATAATTGACAAAAAGTAATCCGATCTCATGAATCTCATTTTCCGGCAGGTAGAGTACAAAAACTTTATCATTCCGGCTGGGTTCAATGATCTGCAATTTTTCTGTGGCCGTATATATTTTTTGTTTAATTAAATTGGTGATAAAGTGTTCATGAGCCGGACTGATGGTATCTGTTTGCCATAGGAGACCCATTTCTTCGAGCAAGGGCATAAACACTTCCCAGAAGATCTCTCTGAACGAGCGGGTGGCCAGCAGACTGTTATAGGTATTTTGGAACAAACTGAAATCAAAATTGATCATCGAGAGTTTAAATGCATTGATCGCATGGCTTTTCATGCTGTTTTTGGCAATGGTCTCCCTTACTACATTAGGTAGTTCTTCTTCATCGATCTTGGCAATTTTTGAGATTTTATAACCATTGTTATAAAGCAAAATGATATTGAGAAGTTTCTGCAGACTAGCCAGGCTGTATATTCGGATATTGGTATCGGTACGCTCGGGAGACAAAAGATTATATCGTTTTTCCCAGATGCGTATGGTATGCGCCTTGATTCCCGATAAGTTTTCCAAATCCCGGATACTAAAATACTTCTTTACATTGTTCATATATTACCTATAAAAGTTAAACAAATTTACAGCTTTTAGGGTTTTGGTTTTCTAAGCATTACGTTAAATTTTGTAATTACTGTGATTTTTGAGTACCCTTTTGATGTCTTTTAAATCTGTTTATAAGATCAGAGGTTTGTCCTTTATAATAGTACTTGTATTTGGTGGAGTAGAGGATGTAAACAAAGAAGT
>JBDNAQ010000028.1:0-7742 GCA_039768345.1 Flavobacteriaceae bacterium | reverse complement strand
CGATATTGAGCACCGGGCCGGAAATATAATATCCCCATCCGAACAGTCCCCCATCTTGTGACAATGCTTCGCCTCTGACAGTGATTTCCGGATGTGCCAAAACCACCCCTGCCCCAATCCTTATGATAAAAGGAATCTTTTCAAAGGCCATTTTCTCAAATGCCCGGTTTACCACGACGATATTGTATCCGTGGGAGATCGAGAATTCCTGTACCTCCGGTGGTTTGTTATCCAGATAGAGTTTGTGGTGTATGAATTCGAATTCCCAGGACTTACCATTTTTCCAATGCCCCAGCCTCCAATTATAATAACCAGGAGACACAAAAGGTTCGGAGCTATACCTGGCATTTAGGCGGATAGTCGGTTCATTATTTTGCTTAATGGTCAGAGGCATTGGGATATTATAGGGGACTCCTCCCTGTAGTTCGAATGACCATTTGGGATTTTGCGCAAGGCCCTTTACGCAAAACAACATGCTAACCACCCCAATTAATAGGCATACGTTCAATAAGTGCACTTTGATGCTATCGGCTTTGTTTAGAAGACAACTCATCCTGACGTGAATATACGCCTATTCATGAAAAATCTTGTTTGATAACAAGGCATAAGATGGCCAAGTTTTGCCAAGAATTCTGAAAAATAAAAGACCCATTCCCTATCGACGCCCAGTTCCTCTATGCACATTAAGCAATTTGTTTAAATTCTTATTGTATGTATTTATTTATATTTTATATTTATGTTGAATTGGCCAAAAAGCGATTTTTCTGGCCGGTGAATCATAGGATTAACTCAGCGGTGACCTGTCTAAAACCGAGTTAGTAAAATCCGTAACATCATTATTGTTTAATAAAACCCGCCTTATATGATTAACATATGGCATGGGTTGGTAGTTAAATTCAACATGTTATGAAAAACAATATTAGGGTCACTCTCATTCTCATTTTCTGTTTGCTCTCCAACAATCTCTTGGCACAATATTCCGGTGATTATGTCGTACAAGAAGAATCCCTCGAATCACTTGGGTTCGATTATCAGCCGGTAAATCCACTGGTGGTGGATCACCTCTATTCCGATAAGCAGCTTCCAGACCCTTTGATGTATCCCGTGCTCTATCAGGATACTGTTAAAACCAAATGGTCGAGAACAGATACCGGAAGGGCTTTGATCGCCTCAGGAGCCCTGATCGCTGTAGGTCTCTATACCTACAAAGACAGCGGTTTTATGAATAGGGTGGATATCAAAAACGGGATCAACCGATATCTGCCAGGTTTTAGCAACGACATCGACGATTATACCCAATACATCCCCTGGGCAGCGACTTTGGCATTAGACCCGTTGGGTGTAAAGAGTAAGCATAAGTTTGGGAGAAAGGCTGCCACCATGGCAACAGGTGCCGCAGCCAGTTTAATCGTTATTCAGGGGATGAAATATGGCATTGGAGAAACCCGTCCTGATGGTTCTGCGAATAATTCCTTTCCTTCCGGCCATACAGCCACCGCTTTTATGGGGGCCCATATCTTCCACAAAGAATACGGAGACCGCAGTATTTATTACAGTATTGGCGCCTATATGCTGGCCACTTTTACTGGAATATTCCGCCAATTGAACGACAGGCATTGGATTTCCGATGTATTTGTTGGTGCTGGGCTTGGGATATCACTTACTGAATTTGCTTACTGGGCCAATGGAAAGTGGTTTAAAGACAAGGGTATTAATGAGATCGATATTGTACAAAAAGACCCCAACCGTGACCGGCCTTCGTACCTCGGTGTGAAATTTGGTTATGCCGCACTTACCTCGAGATTTTCGGATCCTGATTCCGGAATTTCAGCACGTGATGGTTTTACCCTTGGCGTGGATGGGGCATGGTTTTTTTCCAAGCACGTGGGTGTAGGAGGTGAATTCGGTTTTCAGTCCTTCCCTATAAAAATAGACCAGGCCATAGTTGACGATCTGCAAAACCAGGGCTTCGATATCAACTTCCAGCCGATGGGTAACAGCAAAAATGTCTTTGGGCCTCATTACCAGATCTCATGGAATAAATCCATGCTTGGGGCAAAGGTATTGGCAGGATGGGCACGGATCGCAGATACCAATGTCCTCTTAAAACCGGTAGGATCTGAGGAACCTTCGGAATCCGATGAAATTATTTATGCCGAAATTCAACCAGGAAGTGAATTTGCATGGAGTGCCGGATTGTACTACCGCTGGCTGATAGATGAGCGTCTGGCCTTAAGTGCGTTTATAGATTACAATGGAACGAATTTGAAATCAAACCTCCGCTACATCGATGATTTTGATGTAAACGATAACCCTATCTATGCCACCGAAATTTTGGATGAACCGTTTGATTCGGTTACCGCCGGGATTTCATTCAATGTGATGATTTGGTGATTTGAGGGGTTTATGGGGAGGATGCGCTGCGTTTAATTCCTGGGCGACCCTGCCTTTTTAGCCTCCCGTATGGCTTTTTTGTTCTCTCTTTTATATTTCCGTATGTTAATCCGGTCTTCTCTGATTTCGCCGCGATAAACATCGAGCATTTCGCGTTCCTTATAATATTTTTTAGGGGTGAGGTGTAGCACATACTTCATTCCCTTTTTCTCGTCGCTTTTGGCTTCAACATAAACCTTTTTTCCGGAGGCGATATACCCTTTCTTTTTGGGTACATTACTTACATCACGGCTCTTAAGATTCGCCAGTGGAAAGCCTATCCATATGTTGGTTGGTTTATCAGCAAATCCCAGATGCCCGGCAACAAAAAGTTCAAAGGCCGAGGACTGGATCTCCATCAACGGGATCTCGAGGATATTATCTGAAATAATAAGGGTGTTGCTTATCCGTTGGAAACGTATGTCTTCAACACGCTCCTTTTTGAAAATTTTACTCCCGGATTTGATCATAGGTTCGAATCCGGCCACCTGCGCTTCTTCGAGGTCGAAATCTATACTACCCCTCAGGCTACCCGGAATTATTTCGCCTTGATCATCTGCCTCTCCTTCTATCTCGGTATCAAGACTTACAATCCCGCCGATCCTTTTTGCGGAACGAAGTGATTCCATATCGAAATAGTCAAAAGCTTTGAGCAATTTCTCGAGATCGATCTTCTCGGTCTCAAAACCAAAAGAAAAAAAGGTTTTGCCAGGTTCGGAGATGTCGAGATGTGCATCGAGGCTTACACTTCCATCATAAAAATCAAAACCGCTTTCCTCCAGGTAGAGCAGGTTCTGGTTTTCGAAATAAAACCCTGTCTTTAAATCATTCACTACAAGACTGTTGAGTTCGAATTCATCGATGGTTACCTTCAAGCTGGGTCTGAATGCGTTATAGACATCTCGTATGGTAGGCTTAATCGCCGTTTCGGGCTTCTCTTTTACCGAGCTCACCGCAGTGCTATCCTTTTGGACGATCGAAAACAAGTCCTGGAATTCGTCGAAGATTACTTTTTTCGAATATACATTGACCTCGGAATAGGTCTTGGATTCTTCCGGGGGGAGGTCGAAAATAAAGTCCGAAATATGTCCGACTTCTCCCGTTAAGGTAATCCGGTCGCCGGAATTCAGCTCCAAAACAAACGATTTTAGTTTTGCTGTATTATCATGCAATGCAACATTCAGTTCGTACAGGGGGATCCGGGCCTGGCTGGGCTTATGCAGTATAAATGTATTCCTGACGCTTAAATCCGTGCTCGAATGGGCGACCAAAGAATCAAGTGCGCCGATATCCCCTCTTATCTCAGCTTCCACATCGAATTCTCCCTCGTTGAAAAAGAAGGTGTCGCTGTTAAACACCCCATTCAGCTCCTCAGGGTTTCCAGTTGCTTGTAGTGATAGTTCCACATACGTATCGCGTTTATCAGCGATATCTATTTCGGCCGACATGCTGACCGCTGTTTCCTGGTCATAAAGGAAGCTGATCTCTTCTAATCGCAATGTGTTCTCGTCTTTTAACAAGATACTGGTATGAAACTGATGGAAGCCGTCCATATCCTTATATCTGAATTCCCCTATATCGGCAGTGATACGTGGGTTAAGTGAGCCGTAAATGTGTCTCATGCTGGCCTTGAATTTACGTTCTGCGGCAATAATCTCTTCTAAATCTCTCGGTTTTGTTGTTGCTTCCCCGGCTGGGGCTTCGCCAAAAATGTCAAGGTAATCGTCCCACACGACCTTTTCTGAACTGATATTCAATTCTGAGCTCACAGGCAAATTCACATTTCTGAACAAAAGCGTGGAAAGATTTTCTATCTCTCCTGAAAAGGTGAGCTCATCTTCCTTGCCCAGGCGGAGTGTTAGTGCCTTAAGCATTGCATGATCCCTGTTGAAAACTACATCCAGTGTTTTTACGGGAAATTTTATGTCGTCGGGAATATAGGTGATCCTGGTGTCGCTTACTTTTAGAGCACTATAAGAACTCCTCAGTATATGATCCATTTGAAGAAGGTCTCCATTGATATTTGCCTCTACCCAAAACTCACCCCCTTCAAGGATTAGTTGGTCCTCATCGAAAACTTCATTGAGTATCTCAACGTCTGCTTTACCTTTAAGATCGGCGGTAAGGGGTATTCTATCCTGATATCCCAGGTGTAAATTACCCGTCAAATTCATTTGCCCTCCTTTAAGGCCAAAAGAAGTCTTATCGAGTTGAAGCGAATTTGCATCATCGAAATGTATCCCTGTTTTAAAATCTCTCATGAGGAAAGGTCCGAAATGCAGTGTCCCAAGTGAAATATCGATAGAGGGATCGTACTTATTATAAATGTCCTTGATCACTTCCTGAAGGACCAACTCCGGTTTCCTGGGCTGCTCACCCGATTGGGCTATATCGAACAAGCGAATAAAGTCTGCCCAGACCAGGTTTTCAGAAGTAATACGGAATTTGGAATGTAGTTTTTGGTCACTCGCTGTGTTAAACAAGGCTGAAAAATTCTCGAAATCTGCACTCAGCACAAAACGGTCGCTACTATTTAAGGGTATATTCAATTCTTCAAGGCGGGCCAGATCCCTGTTCAGGGATAACAAAAGGCTGTTGACAGGGAGGTCTACCTGGTTGTCATTATTTATAATGCGTGTATTGCGTAGCTCGAAGTGACCTTTGGAGGACGATACGAGCCTGGCCATATCCGACCCCTGTCCGCTAATCTCTGTGTCGAGTTCGAACGTGCCGCCCTGAAAACTCCAGTGTTGATTTTCACGAAAGTTATTGAGGTCTCCAGGTGATCCCTGAGCGGTGATCCGGGCATTCAAAATGTTTTCGGCGTCCGGGCTGCTCGACAGCAGAACATCGGAGATCAAAAAGCCAATATCCTTGTAATTGCCTTTAAGTTCCGGTATTTGTATTCTTAGGTTTTTCTTATTCTCCTCATCGGCCCTTTCATCATCATATATCCGGTTGATAAATTGTCCGGAGAACGATAAATCAGAAAGCTTCTTGTTCCCATCGAACATCGCCGAATTATTCTCGGTGCTAAATTTGACATCCACCATAGGATTGCCTTTATAGACAAAGGTTCCGTTCAACTTTGTTTGTGTATATATGGGTTCCTCAATCTGTATTACTGCAAATTTTTCCTGAATGGGTGCCGTTAAAAGTCCTATTGTTGGTAAGAACTCTGTTTCTTCATTTTCAAGCACTATATCAAAGGTTCCGACTCCTTTAAAGTTGATCTCAGCCTGAGTTTTAATTTCCTGATCGTCGATTCCTAGTTCGAATGGCGCTATACTCAATTGCCGTTGGTTCAGATCAAATTCCGAAAGGAAAGTACCGGTAGTATGCGCCCCATTGATAAATCGTCCTTTTTCCAGATTAAAGCCGAGAGCGTCTATTTTCAGGTCGAGTAATGTCCTGGTCTTTATGAACTCGCTCTCGAATTCGATCTCAGAACTGATCTTATTAATATAGATCTCGAACAACTTATTTTTAGTATGATGACGAATACGTAAATTCAGATTCACAAGGTCCAGACGAGTATTCTTCTCCAGGAGTTTGTTGGCCAGCTTTTTATTCACTTCCAGGGAATCAAGAATCGGGGGGAGTTCAAGCGTTTCTTCTCGTGTCAGAGGGGTATAGTTATCAATCAGTATTTCACCATCTCTCAGGGTAGCCGACTTTACCTGGATCAATCCTTTTATAAGGTCTTTAATGGAAAGTTTTAAACTGAGTTCAGCAGCACGAAGGCGCAGGTGGTTAGTCGTGACTGTATCAGTGATCACCAGGTTTTCTATGGTAAGAGAAGGTTTGCTAAAACCAACCCAATCGTCAAGTGAAATATCATCGAATTGGATATCGCCACTATAGGATTCGTTTAGTACTTCAATCACCATAGCGGCAATTTTATTCTTCTGTGTACTGAAATAATAAACCGTGGCCGAGTAACTGAGCACTAGAAGCAGGAATATCCCTGTTCCGATCTTGAAGAGCCTTTTTCTCAACGCCATCTTTCCCAGAAATGATACTTTTCTCTTCAACTAACTATAGTTTAATTTCCCTCGAACCACGGCTAAGGCAGGAGTTGTAAAATTAATGATTTTTCGGCATTGGCAGACCCGATAGCAAGGTGCGAAGCCGGTCGTGGCCAGACTTATGGTCTGCTCGAGTCATAAGTAAAATATCTATTCGTCTTGGGGATGCACGTTATCGGGGTCACTTTCGGGCAAGTGTACTACCCGCTGTGGATAAGGAATTTTAATGCCAAGTTCTTTAAAGCGATTATAAAGGGCGATCGACACCTCACTTCTTGCGCTCAGGACATTTTGAATATTAATCCAGAAAAGCAGGCGAAAGTTTAGCGAGCTTTCCCCGAACTCAAGGAAAAGAGCGATGGGTGCCGGGTATTTAAGCACCAGAGGATGATCACTGGTAACCTCCCTCATGGCTTCTAATACCATATTTGGATCGGATTTATAGCTGGTTCCCACCAGAATCTCTATCCTCCGCATATTGTTGGAGAGCGTCCAGTTGATAAGGTCGTTCGAGATCAGGTTGTTGTTAGGTACCACCACTTCCGAGCCGTCAAAGGTGCTGATCCGTGAAGCACGAACTCCAATTTTATTGACTGTGCCAAGCAAATTATTAACCTCAACAACATCTCCAGGTAATATGGGTCTTTCAAAAACCAGGATAATTCCGGAGATGAAATTCGAAACCACGGTCTGTAGTCCAAAACCAATACCCAGGCCCAATGCTCCGGCCATCAGGTTGAATTTGCTAAGGTCTATGCCCAGGGATGAAAGTGCGAGAACAAAGCCAACCGCTAATATGAAATAGCGGATCACCAGTGAGATAGCGCTCGGAATACCTTTGGGGAGACTGATAATGCTCATTCGAACCTCCTTGCCATCGAGCAGAAATGAAATCAGGCTGGTGATGGCAAATGAAATAGCCAGGATCCCTACAAAGGTGACCAGCATGCCCAGGGTAAAAGTGATCGATCCCACTTTATACGGTACCGCCAGAAATTGATCAATCGCCTCATAAATGGGCCGATAGAGATCTACCAATAACAGAAAATAATATATCCATAGCAACCCGACTGCCAGGCGAATAAATCGGTGCATCTTGCTTTCCAAAGACACTCTTTGCATGGGATCAACCATCGGTTTCCTGCTGAAGCGGTTATGTATAAGTCCTATAATGAGCCCGTCGGCTACTATAAGAAGCGCAGAGAAGGAAAGACTCATATCGGTTCCCTGTGAGGCTACTTTTAGGGCAAAAACCGCCAGATTGGTATATCCCAACAGATT
>JBDNAQ010000258.1:0-7794 GCA_039768345.1 Flavobacteriaceae bacterium | reverse complement strand
CATTTAGATATTTTCAGCCTGAAGAAGTGGCTTATTCCTATTGGAGTTACCGCTTTAAAGCACGAGAAAGAAATGTCGGCTGGCGCATCGATTATTTCCTTGTCAGCGAATCGTTGATGCCAAAAATAAAATCAGCCGAGATATTGCCCCAATACCACGGATCGGATCATTGCCCTATCCTACTGGAAATCGATATTTAACTGAGCTATGTCTGCGTCTCAGACCAGTTTGAATTTTTCCCGAACTATTTTTATAACACGTAAAACACTGGCCGGTTCAACATTTAGAATTTTCGCGATTTCCTCTTCCTGAAGACGGCCATAGGTATATAATTCAACGATCGTTTTGCATATAGGCGGAATACTTTGGTATAATAATCCCAAATGGATCCGCTTTTGTTTTGCCAGGGTAAATTTATCTTTCAGACCAAAGCGATCAACAATTTGAGCTATTAGGAAATCGTCTAGATAGATGGTTTCCGACATTCTTCTTTCCTGTTTATAAGAAATGTCATCGAGTTCCTCATGCAACAATAGTTCCCCTTCAGCATCAGCTGTAAAACGCTCGTCCAGTGCGTCAAGTTCATCTTTAAGAATAGCTGTGGTGCTTGGATCATTTGGGGTGAATTTCTCATCCCGTATAAGTTGTTGTATTTTCTCATGCGATTTTCTATACAGCAGTTGTTTTAAATCAGTCTCGGGCATAACATCAGTATATTGTTGATAAACAGAAAGATATACCTCATCGAGTATCCCATCCGGGTCGTAATAACGCCGGTCGATCAGACCTTGGTTTTCTGCTGCCAGCAAACTTGATGACAGGTACGCTTTTACTTCTGAGCCAAGCGTTCCCAATCCCTGAAAAAACTCTTTGAATTCAGGGCTCTCTCGATTATTTATTGCTTTTTCCATAGGTGTACTTTTATCTTTTTTTATCGGATATACGCACTTTGCGCTTCATAAAACTATATTCCATTCCATCGGTATAAAATGATAATGATCACCTAACCCAATAATTAATTTGACTTTCGACCACCACTTACCTATGGTGATCAATAAAATGAAACATTATATATTTCGATCATAGTCTCAACTGATCATAGTCATTTCAACGGAGATCATTGATCGTTACATTTGCCGTCCACTGAATGTTTAACCTAAAAATAATGGAAGATGTCATTAGTAAAATTTAAAAAAAGGAACCGACCCTTTGCCAATCTGGTGACCTCAGATTTTTTTGACATGGAGGATTTCTTTGATAACCGTTTCTGGTCTAGCGGAATGTTGAACGATAAATTCTGGAATGGTCGCAAAGGTGAGCCCGCTTTAAATATCAAAGAAACGGAAGATCACTATGAGATTGAGTTGGCTGCACCTGGTTTTGAGAAAAAAGATTTCGAAATTACCATAGACAATGGATATTTAAATATTTCTGCCAAAAAATCGGTGAAGGAAGAGGAAAAAGAGGAAGAATACACACGGCGTGAATTCAGCTATAAAGCTTTTGAGCGCTCGTTACTACTTCCCGAAAATGTAATTCAGGAAGATATTAAGGCTCGCTATAAAGAGGGTATCCTGAGTTTTAACCTGTTAAAAAAAGAGGTAGAGAAAAAAGAAATGCCAAAAAAAGTGGAGATCGATTAAGGTCTCGCTTTGAGATATCCTTCTGTCTTCTCCAATTGAAGTCGTCCATGTAGTAAAATTGCCGGCAGAGGGTATTTAATGGAACGGCACCCATGTGGTGCCGTTCTTTATTTTATGAGTGTTTCCCGGCTGCTATTTAGTAATACGCTCCAGGAATTTACCCATTTTTTGTTTGGCGCTTTGGTATCCCAAATCAAAGACAATCTCTGCTGCTTTCTGAGAAAAGGTGCCAAACTTATGCATCCCTTCGGGCGTGATCAGCAGATCACAGTCTTTAAATTTATCGGTCGATGTACTTGCTGCACGAATCTGGTAAGCTCGTTCCAGAACCTGATACGAATACTTCAGGTCCTCGATTTGAATCTTGAGAAACGGATTGACATAAACCCCTATGATATTCTTGCATTCGGCCCTCAGCAGATCAACCGGAAAGTTATTTAGCGTACCCCCGTCAATAAAATAGTCACTGCCTATTTTAACCGGAGTAAAGACCCCGGGGAAAGCAGCGGAGGCTAACAATGGCCTGATGATAGGGCCAGTAGAAAATACCTTTAAAGAACCTTTGAGGACATCTGTGGCGGTTATTGACATAGGGAGTTTAAGCGCACTGAAACTATCTTCGGGAAACAAGCGCTTAAAATCTTTTTGAAACTTTTCAGTGTCTACAAAACCCGGTTTGTTCACCGCATATTTATAAATACTAAAAAGATTTACCCCTTTAACAAATTCCAGGATTTCCTGATACGAATACCCCGCAGCATAAAGTGAACCGATAATGGCCCCTGAGCTGGTGCCGGCCACATGAGTGGCATTAATACCTGCCTCCTCCATTGCCTTGATCACACCGATATGAGCGATGCCCCTAAAACCACCTCCTGAAAGTACTAGTCCTGTAGTCATTAGTCCGAATTGATCAGATGGGGCATCAAATTAAACAAATTCTCAACGAACTGAGATACCCTCTTTAATTCATCTCGCTTTCGGGAATAATCTGACTATTTACGTTTTAATAGTTTTCCGACCAACAGTGAAATCAAAACGCCTTGAAATGTGCTTTCGAGACTGCGCCACAGGTTCCTTGGTATCATGAGATGCTTGAGGGTGCTGCACTCGAGCTTCACATATTCTTTATCGATCTGTCGACGCAACTCCAGAATTTTAAGTTGTGCATCTATTTCCTCAAATGAATTGTATTGCCTGTTCATGTTTCCTCAAAGATTTTTTTGGAAAAAAAACGTAGAATTACTTTGTTAATACTGCGTCGCATAGCATAGACTATAAGGCCTATCACCACATAGAATCCTCCTACAATGAGAAACCCCCAATGATATCCTCCAAGCGATTCACCGATGGCGATAGCTACTCCAATGCTCAATAGCAGTATGATCAACAGGCCAATACTGGCCATGAGAAAAAACTTGACCAGAGAAGTGACCAGGACCATAGAGATCTTAAAGCCCTTTAACTCAATATATTGAAGACTATCGTCTACATAGGAAGTTACTCTTTTATCCAATTCGGATAAATGATGCTTCATTTCTTCAAAGGCCATCAGCGATTATTTCTGAAGTTCGGCATTCTTTTTTTTGAGCTCTTCCAACTTTCTTTCCAGTGTAGCGATAATATCATCTGCCTTATAGCTCATATTGGAAATAGTGTCTTCAAGTTTTTGCTCAAAGGCCATTTTTTTCTCTTCTGCCGACTTGGTTAATTCTTCTTTTGCATGTGATATGCGATCGCTTAGGTCATGCGATACGTCTGAAGCCTTTTCTTTGATCTTCATTCGGGTTTTTTTGCCTTCATCAGGTGCATAGAGAATACCTATTCCTGCACCAATTGCTGCTCCTGTCAACAGCGCTAATAATACACTTCCTGAATTGTCTGACATGATTCTAAATTTTAAATTCTTAATACTATTTTCAGCAAGGTAAGAATTAATACCAACCGTCCACATGATTACGGTCAATACGAGGCTTGAAAATGAAATATTTTATTTCTGGCAGGCAGAATAGGCCTGGCGGGCGATCTGAATTTCCTCATCGGTAGGAACAACAAGGATTTTAACCGGTGAGCCTCCTTGGTCAATAGAACGGATTTTGTTCGAATCGGCATTATTCCTATCAGGACTGAGCCTGATTCCCAAAAACTCCATATCCTTGCATACCAATGCTCGTAACAGACTTGAATTTTCACCGATACCCGCAGTAAATATCAAAATATCAAGTCCATTCATCGCCGCGGCATAGGCTCCGATATATTTCTTTATTCTATAGGCATTCATTTCGAGGGCCAGCTGACATTCCATGCTGCCCTGCCCGGCTGCGGCTTCTATCTCACGTAAATCGGAAAATCCGGTTAAACCCAGCATCCCGCTATCCTTGTCTAGTAGAGTTTGTATATCATTCAATTCATATCCGAGTTCCCTGTGCAGATAAAAAATAATCGCATGGTCTATGTCTCCGCTTCGGGTACCCATGATCAGTCCGTTGGACGGCGCAAAACCCAAACTATGATCAATGCTTTTGCCGTCTTTTACCGCCGTTATACTGCATCCATTCCCAAGATGCAGGCTTATTATTTTTCCATTGGGACTACCTGCAAATTCCATCGCCTTTTTTGACACATAAGCATGACTTGTTCCGTGAAAACCATAGGCCCGGATGCCATGATCCTTATAGAGTGTTTCGGGTATGGCATATTGATGAGCGATTTTGGGCATGGTTTGGTGAAAAGCCGTGTCGAATACAGCAATCTGCCTGCTTTTAGGAAAAAGTTTTTGTGCGATCTCAATACCAATCAGGTTGTGCGGATTGTGAAGTGGCGCCATAGGGATATAATTCCGAATTTGCTTTTTAACAGAATCATCGATTATTACTGTACCGGAAAATTCACTGCCGCCATGGACAACTCTGTGACCCACCACTTCTATGGGTCCTATATCATTAGCAGCTGCGGTCTTCGGGTCTAGCAAAATCATGCCTATACGTTCTAAGCCTTCCTCATGAGTGGGAATCGGTAATTGTTCGGATAGTTTTTCCTTGCCATAATTATAGGTTATCGTCGAATTCTGGCTGCCGATCCGGTCTGCCATTCCACTGCAAATCACCTCTTCTTCAGGCATCTTAATGAGCTGAAATTTAATGGAAGAACTACCGGAATTAAGGATTAGTATATTCATTATGGATCTATAAAATACAAAACAAGGCTAGTTTTTTGGTCGAAGGCTTAATCCAGGTCCTGAGCTTGTATGGCGGTGATCACCACAGTGTTGAAAATGTCGTTTATTGTACTTCCACGACTCAGGTCATTTACGGGTTTATTAAGTCCCTGAATTATCGGGCCGATCGCCAGTGCACCTGTCTCCCTCTGCACCGCCTTGTAGGTATTATTACCTGTATTGAGGTCGGGGAAAATAAAAACGCTCGCCTGGCCTGCAACGACAGATTCAGGCATTTTTTTCTTCGCTACCTCCATGTCTACCGCCGCATCGTATTGAATCGGGCCTTCCACTTTAAGTGCAGGTTTTTTTTGCTTAACGATCGCGGTAGCTTCCCTGACCTTCTCTACATCCTGCCCTTTGCCAGAAGTACCCGACGAATAGGACAGCATAGCGATTTTTGGCTCTATATCAAAAGACGCAGCGGTACTGGCCGAGGTGATCGCGATTTCAGCAAGCTCTTCGGCATTCGGATTGGGATTAATCGCGCAATCGCCATAAACGGTTACCCTATCTTCAAGGCACATAAAGAAAACAGAAGATACGATCGATACATCGGGCTTTGTCTTTATAAACTGAAGCGCAGGTCGTATGGTATGCTGGGTGGTGTGCACTGCACCGGAGACCATTCCATCTGCATGCCCTTTGTATACCATCATGCTACCGAAATACGAAATATCGGTCATCAGGTCACGAGCCATTGTCGGGTTAACTTTCTTGTGCTTTCTAAGCTCATAGAGGGTTTGGGCATAATCTTCGAAATACTCAGAATGCTGTGGGTCTATTATATCGATCTTATTTAAATCCAAGTCCAGGTCTAACTGGTCGATCTTTGCTTTGATTACAAAAGGATCTCCAAGAAGGATAATTTCCACAACATCACTATCAACGAGTTCGTTTACCGCTCTTAGTATTCTGTCATCTGTCCCTTCCGGCAGAACAATTCTCTTTTTTTCACTACGGGCCCTCTGCAATAAATTGAACTGAAACATACGGGGGGTGATCCCGTTTGCCTCAAAGGTGATAAGTTTTTCTGCCAGGGCATTGACCGGAATAAAGGTTTCAAAATCCTGAATTGATGCGTTTATTTTTCGCGTATTCCCGGCATAGATCTTTGGTCTGATAGCCCCTACCTTATTGGCGGTGGCATAAGTGCCATCCTTGACGGTTACAATAGGAACAATTTCCGAAAGTCCTTCTATGAGTTTTAAGATCGATTCTTCCGGACGCAATCCACCTGTAAGCACTATCCCCGAGGCTGTCGGATAATTGGCCGATAGATTTGCCTGGAGTGCGCCCAAAATGATATCGGCCCGATCCCCGGGTGTGATCACCAGGCTGCTTTCTCTGAAATGGGTGAGATAGTTACGCAATTGCATGGCGCCAACGCTGATATTGCTCAATTGATTGTTCAGGTGTTCCGAACCAAAAAGTACCTCAGCCTCCAACGCATCGGCGATTTCTTTCATTGTTGGATTGCCCAGTATAGGATTTCTTGGTATAGCCCCTACCAAAACTTTTTTGGGAAGAGCGTTCATCAGCCTTTCTATCACCAGGCTAACATTTTTGTCTTTTACCTTGTTGGCAATCACCATAAGTACCTCCACACCCTTATCCCTGAAGGAATCGTAGGCCAACAACTGATCATCAACAAATTCGTCCATCGTCTTACCCTTACCGCTGGTCAGAATAATTGTAGGAATACCAAGATTTTTAGCCATCAAAACATTGATATCCCATTCGATAATGCCCCCTTCTCCGGTGAAATCCGTTCCTTCTACCAGCAGGAAATCAAAACGGGCCTCTATAGCCTTGTAGCGGGCAATGATCTTGTCGAGCACTTCGTCCTCTTTATTCTGATTCAATTTTTGAATCACCTCACTTCTGGTACATGCATAAGCCTCCTCATATGTGATATTCAAATCAAAATGGCTGATCATGGTATGGATATGGTTGTCCATTTCACCGGCCTCATAGTTATCGATGATCGGCCTGAAATAACCTACTTTTGCCGCCCTTCCAAGAAGGAGATGCATCATGCCCAGTGAAACAATAGATTTACCACTATTGGGTGCTGTGGTAGCGATATAAACCGCCTTACTCATAAGAGATATAATTTTGAAGTGCAAATTTAGGACATCTGAGTCCGAATTTCTTGTTTCAGCTCATAATTTATATACAATTCTGTTCAAATAAACTCATATAAATTACACTGATATATCAGCAACTCCAGGCCATCAGTCAACTATTATTCGCCTCAGGGAGTACCAAAAATGGAATATGTGTAGTAAACGCTACTTTTTTTATGACCGGTTCGCGGAGTAATCGTCTGAAAAAACCATGTTGACTGTTGATCATAGTTAATAAATCGGCCTTGTGCTTCTCGACCCATTCATTGATCCTGAATGACACCATCGGGTGATACTCGAGCATTTCAAAACTATGGGAAGTCTCTTTGAGTAGCCTGTTCAATAGTTTTCGTATCTCCTTATTCTCTTTTGAAATGATTTCTTCTCCGGGCATATGAATCACCCTGATACCAGCATCCCACATCTTTGCTATGCTGATCATCGGTTCGAGTTCGACCTTCTGGTATAGGTGTTTGTAGTCTGTGGCGAAAGCGATCTGGGAAGGCCTGGTGAAATCAAAAGAGCCTGGGATAGCCAAAAGTGGGCAAAAATTTATGTTTTTCAAAACACTTACGGTATTGCTGCCCATAAATATCTCTTTCAGCCCGCTTGCTCCCTGTGTACCCATACAGATATAATCTATATCATGGTCAATAATTTGTCGGCCAACAGCATTAAGAAGGGAATCGGACTCCAATATGGATTCGAAAGAATGAGCTGCCGATTTATTAATGCTTTTTAATTGTCCGGTAATTTTATGAAGTTTCTGCGCTACTTCATCATGGGTTATCTGATGCCATCGTGT
>JBDNAQ010000257.1:0-4331 GCA_039768345.1 Flavobacteriaceae bacterium | reverse complement strand
GAAGTTCAATCTCCCGATGACATTTGGAATGAAATCGTGAAGGTGACTAGGTTGCCAGGGGTAACTTCTGCTCCGAAGTTGCAGCCCATTGAAACCAGATTAGTTATGCTGCAAACAGGAATGCGCGCACCCATGGGCATTAAGGTGAAGGGGCAGGACTTAAGGCAAATCGAGGCGTTTGGTCTGCAATTGGAAGAAATCTTAAAAACTGCGGAGGGTGTAAAGCAACAGGCTGTTTTCGCAGACCGTATTGTAGGAAAACCTTATCTACTTATCGATATAGACCGGGAACGACTGGTACGCTACGGGATTACCATTGAAGACGTACAAAGAATACTATCGATTGCAGTCGGTGGAATGCCATTGACCCAAACTGTAGAAGGAAGGGAGCGCTACGCTGTTCGAGTACGCTACCCAAGAGAATTGAGGAATAACCCTGATGATTTGAAAAATATTTATGTGCCCGTTGCCAAAGGAAGCCCGGTACCACTCAACGAGTTGGTGACCATACGCTATGAACAGGGTCCGCAAGTCATCAAAAGTGAGGATACTTTTTTGGTGGGCTACGTGCTGTTCGATAAGTTGGATAATTTTGCAGAAGTTGATGTAGTGGAGAATGCGCAAGCTGCCATTCAAGCGAAGATAGACACTGGTGAACTTACCGTTCCCATGGGAATCAACTATACCTTTACAGGAACCTATGAAAATCAGTTAAGAGCCGAAAAAACCTTATCGATAGTAGTACCATTGGCTTTGATAATCATCTTTCTGATTCTATACTTCCAGTTTAGAAGTGTGGCCACTTCTTTAATGGTCTTTACGGGGATAGCAGTTGCCTTTGCGGGTGGCTTCATAATGATTTGGTTGTATGGGCAAGACTGGTTCTTCAATTTCAATCTTTTTGGGGCAAATTGGCGCGACCTCTTTCAGATGCACACTATTAATCTAAGCGTTGCTGTTTGGGTCGGGTTTATAGCCCTGTTTGGTATAGCCACTGATGACGGGGTGGTGATGGCCACTTATCTCACCCAAACTTTTGATAAAAACAGGCCAATGGATTTAAAGGGAGTTCGTGATTCAGTGGTCGAAGCCGGTGAAAAGCGTATTCGCCCCTGCTTGATGACCACAGCGACGACCATACTGGCTTTACTACCAATTTTGACCTCTACAGGAAGGGGAAGCGATGTTATGATTCCGATGGCCATACCTTCTTTCGGGGGAATGCTCATAGCACTGATCACCCTTTTTGTAGTGCCTGTACTGTTCGGCTGGCGAAAAGAATTTCAACTTAAAAGAACGGACCAATGAAGAATATAAGAACAATCATCTGCCTTTTGTTTGTTACCGCTTTCGCGAAAGCACAACAATTGCAGACCTATATTGACGAAGCTCATGCAAACAATCCAAATATTCAGGCTTATGAACTGCGTTATAATATAGCCGAGGAAAAGGTGAGCGAGGCCAACTGGATTCCCAACACAGAGTTTAGGGCGGGTTATTTTGTAAGTGAACCCGAAACAAGAACAGGGGCACAAATTGCGCGATTTACCGCTAGGCAAATGTTGCCCTGGTTTGGTACGGTTTCAACACGCGAAAAGTATGCAGCAGCAATGGCTGAGACGGATTATGTGGACTATGTTATTGCTAAACGAAAACTGACTTTGGCCGTGGCGCAATCCTATTATAATTTGTATGGTTTACAGGCTGAGCAAGAGGTTCTGGATGAGAATATCCAATTGCTCGAGACCTACGAAGAACTGGCATTGACCTCCGTTGAGGTTGATAATGCTAGCGCTGTAGATGTACTGCGCTTGCAGATACGCCAGAACGAACTGCAACAACAAAAAGAGGTCTTACAGGAGCAATTTTTGGCAGAACAGGCTGTTTTTAACACCTTATTGAATAGAGATACTGGCATTTCAGTTGATGTTGTTTCAACAATGGTCTTACCAGAACTTGATCCTGTGATGGTTGATAGTTTAAAATTGAACCCTGAACTTTTACGTTTTGACAAAATGTACGAATCTGTTGCACAGGCAGAATTACTCAACCAAAAGGAGCGCGCTCCCTTGTTGGGGGTTGGACTCGATTATATCGCCGTTCAGGAGCGTCCGGATATGATCTTCAGTGATAATGGCAAGGACATCTTTATGACGATGGTTTCACTTTCCATACCCATATTCAATAATCGGTATGATTCCCGAACAAAACAAAATGAATTACGTAAACAGGAAATCGAATTCCAAAAACTGGAAAGGCTCAATGTATTGGATTCTACTTTTGCGAAAGCAGTATCAAAGCGTAATGAAGCCCGTATTGCTTTCATCACCCAAGCTAAAAATTTGAGGCAAGCAAAAGATGCAGAGCAAATACTGTTGAAGAATTACGAAACGGGCACGATAGATTTTAATGATGTATTGGATATTCAGGAACTACAATTAAAATTTCAGATAAATCAAATTCAATCGGTACAGTTGTATTACTTACAATCGGCTGTTATTAACTATTTAGTAAACATATAAATTATAAAACCATGAACACAAAGATTAAAACTTTCTTGGCAACCGCTTTTTTAGCAACACTATTCTTTACAGTGTCTTGCAAGAGTAAAACAGAAAAAAATAATGAAGCCAAAACCGAGCAAACGGAGACAGCAGGAAAGCAAAGCAAAGAATATACGGCAGAATACGTTTGCCCCATGCATTGCGATGGAAGTGGTAGTGATACAGAAGGTACTTGTCCTGGATGTGGGATGACCTATGTGGCCAATGAAGAACACAATAGCGATGGCCATAAACACGAGTAAAAGCCTTTAAAATAGAAGATCGGATGGTAAAAAGGAACATAGCAAAGAAAATCAGAAAAACACATCGCTATTTGGGATTGTTTCTGGGAGTTCAGTTTTTACTCTGGACGATAAGTGGACTATATTTTAGTTGGACGGACATCGATGATATTCATGGTGACCATTTCAAAAATATGGAATACCAGCCCACTAGATTTACCGAACTTATCGCTCCAACTGATTTGAAACATTCCGAAGGAATCATTTCCATAGCACTTAGGGATATAAATGGAGTGCCATTCTACTGGATAAATAAAAGCAAACTCTATAATGCGGTTAATGGTACGCCAAAGTCAAGAATTAATGAGAAGGAAGCATTATACGTGGCCGACACTCATATGAAAAAAGGACTGGAGGTTGCCAATATATCTTTAATAGACGAGGTAAGTCAGCATCATGAATACCGCGAAAAACTTTTACCGGCCTATGTGATATCTTATAAGGGGAATGATAATTTAAAAGCCTATGTGTCTGTGGTAGACGGCAAGTTTCAGACTGTAAGGCATAGTAGTTGGCGTATTTTTGATTTCTTATGGATGACCCATACGATGGACTACCAGGGGCGGGATAATTTCAACACTACAGTATTAAGAGTGTTTTCGTTCATGGGATTGATTACAGTACTCAGCGGATTTACACTCTGGTTTACAAGCTCTCCTTCGCTGATGCAAATTAAGAAACGATTAAAAGGAAAAAATGAAAAGGACTAGTATTTATTTGGCGGTCGCAGCATTTTTGGGACTTTTGGCAGGTTACCTAATCTTTGGCGATTCAAATACCGAAAAAGAAAAGATTTCTGCCCACGAACACACTGGTGAAGTTGCGGACCAAATGTGGACATGCTCTATGCATCCTCAGATAATGCAGCCAGAACCAGGAGACTGTCCTATCTGTGGTATGGACTTGATTCCTACTGCCTCTAAAGCTGATGGCCTGACACCGGGGCAGTTTGCGCTGACTGATAATGCACTTGCGTTAGCCAATATCCAAACCACTGTTGTAGGTAAGGAGACGGCTGGCGAAGACAATACTATTTCTTTGTCTGGTAAGATTGCTGTCAATGAAGAAGCCATAGCTGTTCAGGCCAGTTATTTTGAGGGAAGGATTGAACGGTTGAATGTGAATTACGCGGGTCAAGAAGTACGAAAGGGGCAATTATTGGCCTCAATTTATTCTCCAGAATTAGTTGCAGCACAGCAAGAATTATTGACCACAGTATCGCTTAAAGAGTCGCAGCCACAATTGTATCAAGCTGTCCGCAATAAATTGAAACTATGGAAACTGTCGGAAAATCAAATCAAGGGCATTGAAAGTTCTGGTAAAGTAACGGAATACTTCCCGGTATATGCAACCGTTTCGGGGACAGTTTCAGAAGTAATAAGTGCTGAAGGCGATTATATAAAGAAAGGGCAGCCCATACTGAAGGTAAGTAACTTGAACACAGTATGGGCCGAGTTTGACGCCTACGAAAGCCAATTGTCCGAAT
>JBDNAQ010000256.1:0-14340 GCA_039768345.1 Flavobacteriaceae bacterium | reverse complement strand
CCTACAATACCTACCCTTTTGGCCTGTGCAGAATTCGTCATCAGCCTCATTTTGGTGATATCCAGGTCATGCAGGATCTGTGCACCAATCCCAAAATCTCTTGTATCCATCTCTATTTTGGGGGCTTTCAAAATCCCTTTAGCCTGGTTTTCTTTTAAACCGTGAAGTCTTTTTAAAAGATTGAATGACTGATTTTGCTGGTTGATAAACACAATTGCTCCCCGACCTTCCTGATTGATAAGCCGGAACATATCATCGAGCCGCTTATCTGCGTTGGTGGTTAGTGTTCCCAGAATATCATTGTTCACCAGTGTTGAATTGATCCGGGTAAGCACAGGTTCATTTAACTTCCAATGGCCTTTGGTGAGTGCTAAATGTACTTGATCGTTAGTGGTTTGCTGGTAGGCGTGAAGCGTAAAATGGCCGAATCTTGTTTCGAGCTCAAAGCATTCCCTTTTATTGATCAGACTATCATGACGCATACGGTATGCCACCAGGTCTTCGATAGAAACCAATTTAAGATCAAATTTCCTGGCAACTTCCACCAATTCGGGTATCCGCGCCATAGTGCCATCTTCATTGAGGATTTCCACCAATATACCTGCAGGTTTAAATCCGGCCAATCTGGCGAAGTCCACAGCGGCTTCTGTATGTCCGGTCCGTCTCAATACACCACCGTTCTTGGCTTTGAGCGGGAAAACATGTCCTGGTCTTCCCAGCTGGTGTGGTTTGGTATTTTGATCTACCAGGGCCTGGACCGTCTTGGCCCTGTCCTGGACAGAAATACCTGTAGTACAACCTTCACCTATCAGATCCACGGAAACCGTGAACTGCGTATGATGCATCACGGTGTTGTTCTCAACCATCATATTTAGTTGGAGGGTTTCGCATCGTTCCTCTGTAAGTGGCACACAAATCAATCCTCTGCCATTTTTGGTCATAAAATTGATCAACTCCGGAGTAACCATTTCTGCCGCGGCAATGAAATCACCTTCATTTTCGCGATTCTCATCATCTACAACAATAATGATCTTCCCTTGTCGAATATCTGCGATGGCCTCCTCAATAGTGTTGAGTTGTACTTTATCCATTTTGGTTGTAATCATTCCTCTTCTTTAGTCTTTTTGAAATAACCTTTTATACGGTCTATCATAAAGCCGAAATCCATCAGCCCGCGGTCTGCCGTTGCTTTCTTGGTCAGATAAATGCTCAAAGGTAACATTATTAGGGTAGAAAGCCATGCGCCCAATATGGGGTGTATGTTGCCTTCCTTGGCATAATTACCGGCAAAAACACCCAAAAAATAATAGGAAAGGAAAAGGCCGATGGCGATTACCATAGGTAAACCAAGTCCACCTTTCCGAATAATGGCACCCAGCGGAGCCCCAACAAAGAAAAGGATGATACAGGAAAGGCCAAGGGCATATTTTTTATGAAGCGAAAGGATATGCATATTATAGATCCTGTATCTTTTTTCCAGCTCTTCTTTTTTACCGCTGACCGAATTGAGTATATTGGTGACCGACCCTTTGGCCGAAGTGATCATCTGGTCTTGTTCCCATGGCCGATAAAGGCTCTTAACATCTGCAATTGTAACCAATGAATCGGGACGGACTACCTTTACCTGATTTTCAAATTCCTCTAATATGATGGGCTCTTCAATACTTCTTTTGGAATCGGGAAGAATCGAATCGTTGTTCGAGGATACAAAAGCTCCCATTCGATTGGAGATATTTTTAGAGAAGGCAGTAATGATTGTTATATTATTCTTTTTTAAAGAATCAATATCCTTATTCAACCGGCTAACATTCTTCATTTTATCCGTAGTTACATTACGGTCTTCCTCCAGGTCCTGTTCCTCGGGTAGTTCAATGTTTATGGTGTAGCTCTCAAAATTTGCCCGCGCAAAAGGTTTAAGCCGTTTATCTTCGCTCGACTTTGGTTCGATTTCTTCATAATAATGACCATCTTGCAAGATCAATTGTATTATTTCAGATTCTTCACTACTGATAAATTCTCCACTTTTAGCTTTGATTACGGTAGTGTTCTTTTGCTGATTCGATTTTTCATGAATGATGACATTGTCTAATAATCTGTCGTTCGGACCGTGTTTATGTTCAACCTTAATACTCCTGCCTTCTATATCGCTGAAAACCCCTTCCTGTATGATAGCGGCGGGTTTTAATTTCGCAATATTCCGTTTGAGATTATATATCTTTTGCTGAGAAGCAGGTATAACACTGTTAGAAAAGAAAAAAGCGATACCACCCAGGAAGGTGACGAAAATGATCAGGCTTAACATCGAACGTTGCAGGGATATCCCGGAAGCCTTCATCGCTGCGAACTCATAGTTCTCTGCAAAATTACCAAAGGTGATAATAGAAGCCAATAACACCGTAAGTGGTAATACTTTTTCTGTTAAATCGGGGAGGAGGTAAAAAATGAATTTGGCTATGATGATGATATCTAGGCCTTTGCCCGCAAGATCATCAATAAACAGCCATATCGTCTGAAAGATGAAAATGAACATCAGAATGACGAAGGAACTGATAAAATTGTAAAGGAATCGCCCTAGTATATACTGATCTAATATCCGCAATGTTCTAATTTCTAATGATGTAGTACCCGGCATCCTGGTACTTTGCCTCATCAAAAGTAAATAAGGTTTCCGAGATCGGCTGATTCGTTTTAAAAGAATTAACAGTGATTGTAGTTTTTGTTCCGTTTTTGCCTGTTTCGATAAGCTTAAAAATATGCAGGGTCTCTACATCTATACCCAATAAAATAGAGGCGATCTCAGAATTGGTATCTATAGGGATCAATTTTACGAATTGAACTTTACGTCCTTTGACATTTTGAAGGATATCCCATTGGTAGCGATGCCCCTCCCGATAAAATGTCAGCATTTTTGAAGGAGTAACAGTATTATCTTCTTCTGACCGATCTTCAATGGTTACCTCTTCATTCTCGGGCACTATTGTATAGACTTTTTTGCCATCATAAAGCTGCTGTGATCCGAGGTAGTTAAAAAGGTATTTGTCGCCTTCAAGAACAACGTCGCCCCGTGTCTCCTGATTGATATTGGCCTCGGTATTCTGTAGCGAATACTTAAAATCGACCATAATATTATCATAGCTCTTTACTTTGCTATAGACGTCCTCCAAAAGTGCTTTGGCCTTGTCGGCATCTTGAGCCACGACTGTGGCCGTACACAGTAAAATAAGCATTGAGGATATAATATTTTTCATGTTTGTGATGTTTCGTTCTTTAATAATTGATCTAATGCATACATATCGGGTACCAGTACCTGACGGGCTTTACTACCCTCAAATGGTCCTACTATCCCTGCTGCTTCCAACTGGTCGATGATCCTTCCTGCCCGGTTATACCCGAGCTTTAGTTTACGTTGAATCAAAGAGGCCGACCCCTGCTGTGCATTAACAATAACTTCCGCGGCATCTCTGAACATAGAATCCCGTTCAGAGATATCGTAATCAAGACCTGTGCCAGAATCTTCCCCAACATACTCCGGAAGGAGGTGAGCACTGGGATAGGCACGCTGAGATCCTATATATTCGGTAATTTTTGCTACCTCAGGAGTATCGACAAAAGCACACTGAATCCTGGTCATATCATTACCCTGGGTAAAAAGCATATCACCTCGACCGATCAGTTGATCGGCACCCTGATGGTCCAGAATAGTTCTCGAATCTATTTTGGAGGTCACCCTGAACGCTATACGCGCCGGGAAGTTGGCTTTAATAAGACCGGTGATCACATTTACCGATGGTCTTTGAGTGGCAATAACTAGATGGATACCGATGGCACGGGCCAGTTGTGCCAGCCTGGCGATCGGGGCTTCCACTTCTTTTCCGGCTGTCATGATCAGATCCGCAAATTCGTCGATGATCAATACGATATACGGCAGGAATTTATGACCATCATTAGGGTTGAGTTTTCGCGCAATAAACTTCGCGTTGTATTCTTTGATATTACGCACCATGGCAAGTTTCAGTTGCTCATAGCGGTTGTCCATCTCGATACATAGTGAATTCAGCGTATGGATCACCTTAGTGTTGTCTGTGATGATCGCCTCAGCAGAATCGGGAAGTTTGGCCAGAAAATGACGCTCGATCTTATTATAAAGTGTAAGTTCAACTTTTTTAGGGTCAACCAAAATGAATTTTACTTCAGCCGGATGTTTTTTATAAAGCAGAGAGGTTATCACCGCGTTGAGTCCTACAGATTTACCCTGGCCGGTAGCCCCTGCCATTAACAAATGAGGCATTTTGGCAAGGTCAACAACGAAGGTTTCATTGCTGATCGTTTTGCCAAAAGCAATCGGAAGTTGCATTTCTGCTTTTTGAAATTTCGACGAGGCGATCACCGATCGCATGGATACAACCGTAGCATTTTTATTGGGGACCTCAATCCCGATAGTACCTTTTCCAGGGATAGGGGCAATGATCCTGATTCCTAGCGCCGCCAAAGACAGAGCGATGTCGTCTTCCAGGTTTTTTATCTTGGAGATCCGGACGCCGGCCTCGGGAACGATCTCGTAGAGCGTTACTGTTGGCCCAATCGTGGCTTTTATCTGGGCAATCCCAATCTTATAGTTCTTCAGCGTCTCAACGATGCGATTTTTATTGTCCTCAAGTTCTTCCTGATTAATTGTGATGCCTCCGGTAGTTCCATGGGCATCTAAAAGATCCAGGTGCGGGAATTTATAACTCCCCAGTTCGAGTGTCGGATCGAACTCCCCAAAATCAGAAACCAGTTTATCGGCAAGAATATCGGTTTCCTCCTTTTCCTCAGATACTTGTTCCACCTCCATTTCGATGGTATCGTCTGCGTTTTCAGGATTCTTGACTGTTTTTTCTTCATCCAGATGAGGAATATCCTCCTTATGTGTATAGGTATCAAGGATTACCGGGGCTTCTTCCTTTTCAGGGTTTAACTCAATAGATTCCGTATCTGTGGAAGGTTTTTTGAATTCACGAACCATTACTGATCCTTTCTTTTTCAAAAAGCCCGCAACGTTTTCCGGTGTGAGTTTAAAAAGACGTACCAGTATTATGGTGAGGCCGAAGATCAATAAAAGCATTACTCCGATCTTCCCGGTGTAGTCTTGAAGAAAATCGTTCATTTCATAACCGATTAAACCACCGAGCAGCGGTTGGTCTATGGCGAAAAAACCTAAAGCGATCGAGGTCCATATGACGAATACAAGACCCCATATCCATTTGCTGATCAAGCCTTTTTTATCGATGCTAAGGAAAAGATACAGACCGGTAATACAGAGCAGAAATGGGAAAACAAAAGAAGCTAATCCAAAACCTCTATACATAAAGAAATGACTAACCGCTGCACCGAATTTATTCAGCAAATTCTCCGCCTCGGCATTTCGGTCGGCAAACTCGGTGAGAAGGCTCTGATCTTCCTGCCAGGTAAAATAATAGGAAATAAATGAGAAAAACAGGGCTATACTGAACAGGACCATAAGACTGCCCAGAATAACCTTATTCTGTTTTGATAATCTGAATGAAAGCTTTTTACGCTTAGTGGATCTGGACTTTCTTCTCCTTTTCGCCATTAATAATCCCTTCGATGGGGCTAAATTACAAATTTAGGAAGCAACCGCTAAACCGGGTAACCTTAAAATATTTTTGGCCAATAAATAATAATGCCGGCAATAACCGCACCTATTGAAACCCACATGACCGCACCGGCAGACACATCTTTTATAAAACCAATCTTGTCATCAAACTCGGGTTGGGTATAATCAGACATCTTCTCAATGGCGGTATTTAAGCCCTCTACTCCCAGCACCAGGGCAATAGCCAGCACTTGAAGTATCCATTCCGTGGAGCTAATTTCATAATAAAATCCGGCAATGGTAACCAATATCGCAATGATCACCTGGATCTGGATACTACTTTCTGTTTTTACCAGTAGAAAGGCACCTTTGAAAGCGAATCCTATACCCCGTATCCGATTGCGAAGAAAATTTTCCCTAGGCATCCATCAAAGCTTCAAGCGCAGCCTTGTAATTGGGCTCTTCGACCGTTTCGGAGACCTGTTCTGTGTGTACTATCTTTCCTGTTTGGTCGATTACCACCACCGATCGGGAAAGCAAGGATTTCAGTGGTCCATCTGTGAACTCCACACCATAGGTTTTACCGAAACTACCATCCCGGAAATCTGAAAGCATCACTACCTTGTCTATCCCTTCCGCACCACAAAAACGGTTTTGGGCAAAAGGAAGGTCTTTAGATATACAGAGGATCTGGGTACCTTCGAGTTCCGATGCCTCGATATTAAACTGCCGGACCGATTGTGCACAGGTTCCGGTGTCTATGCTCGGAAAAATATTCAAAACCAGCTTACCACCGCTGAAATCGGCAAGACTGGCCGATGAGAGGTCTGCTTTAGTCAGGGTGAAATCAGGTGCTGTGCTTCCCACGGGAGGTAAGTTGCCATTTGTGTGTATTTCATTGCCTTTTAGCGTAACAGTTGCCATAATATATCTTTTTGATTATTAATAATTATTCAGGTTTCTGGAACAGAAACATTGGGTTGGTGAAATTAAAAAATAATACGGGGAAAAACTCATCGGAAGCAGCAAAATTAAGGCTGATGATAAAATGTTTTGATTATTTGGTCGCCGCAGTGGCCAATTGCTTGATCTTTATTCCGAGAGCAGCAAAAACCAAAGTGGTAATCGGGCTTAACCAATTGAAAATAGCATAGAAGAAATATTCACCCACACCTACGCCTAATACACCGCTGTGGTACGCGCCACAGGTATTCCAGGGAATAAGAACAGAGGTTACCGTACCGGAATCTTCTAAAGTACGACTTAGGTTTTCGGGTGCCAGGCCCCGATCCTCGTAGGCTTTGGCAAACATTTTTCCGGGTACTACGATGGCCAGGTACTGATCTGAAGCGGTTACATTGAGTGCCAGACAGCTGCCCACGGTGCTAGCGAAGAGTCCGAAAGTGCTCTTTGCGAGTCCCAGAAGTGATTTAGTGATTCTCGACAAGGCCCCTATGCCATCCATTATGCCACCAAAGACCATGGCACAAACGATCAGCCATATAGTTTTAAGCATACCTGCCATTCCTTTTGCCTCAAATAGGTCGTTGAGTGCAGGATTATCGGTAGGTACTGAAGTTTTAACCGTAATGGCGTTGAGGATTCCTTTATAGCCCGTCTCGAAATTCAATTCTTTTGCGCCTGTAATTTGCGCTACGACATCTGGCTGGAATATCAATGCAAAGAGACCTCCGAGAAGTGTTCCGATTAATAGAGCAACCAGTGGCGGGGTCTTCCTGATGATCATTCCAATCACTACAATGGGCACAATAAATAACCAGGGATTGATATTAAAAGCGGAATCGATCGAATTAAGTATAGATGAAGTATCTGCAATCCCAACAGTTTCAAGGTTAAATCCGATGATAATAAATACAAGAAGTGTTATAGAGATCGTCGGTATAGTGGTATAGGTCATATAGCGGATATGGCTGAATAATTCACCTCCGGCCATAGCAGGTGCCAGATTCGTGGTATCGCTCAAAGGAGACATTTTATCCCCGAAATAGGCACCAGACAATACCGCCCCTGCGGTCATACCAAGTGAAATACCCAGGGCATCACCTATTCCGATAAGTGCAATACCCACCGTGGCCGCTGTAGTCCAGCTGCTGCCTGTTGCAATAGAAATAATCGCACTGATCACTACACAGGCACCCAAAAAAATGGTAGGATTCAATATTTGCAAGCCATAATATATCATGGCGGGAATTATGCCGCTGATGAGCCAGGTACCGGCAAGTGCACCAACCATCAGAAGGATCAGTAGTGCCCCGGTAGTCGATTTTACGTTTTCGGCCACTTCGGCCAGCATTTGCTTGTATGTAACTTTGTTGAAGAAGCCTACTGCCGCCGCAACAGCACCGCCTAAAAGAAGAATAAACTGGTTCGATCCCTCAATGGCATCGTCCTTAAACACGAGTACATTGTACGCTAACATGCCCACAAGAGCAATCACCGGAATCAGTGCCTCCCAAATATTGAGCTCTACATTTTCTACAATATTCTCGTCTTTCCGAAACTTACCGGGCTTTTCCTGAGGCATGGTCAATGGATTGGTTCGCCCGTAATATTACGACTTTGAAGACGTTTGTGCAAACCACCCTTTAAACCAATACTTCGTCTTTTGGAAGGATGCCCAATCTCTTCATACAGGCCCGCATCGTAAGGTAGGTACGTTCGATATCGTCGTCCAATCCGATAGAGAACCTGATAAGTCCATCGGTAAGTCCCATCTTTTCCTGATCCTCTTGCGGGATCTCAGAGGAAGTCGACGTTCCCGGAGCACTAAAAAGTGTTTTGTAAAACCCGAGGCTCACAGCAAGATACCCCAGATCTTTATGCTGCATTAACTCCATAAGTCTGTTAGCATTATCCAGCGAACCAACATCGATGGTCATAATACCGCCATATCCATATTCGGAAATCATGAGATCTGTCATAAGTTCGTGGCCGGGATGTGATGGCAGTCCGGGGTAAACCACTCTCAAACCATCCTCCTCGAAACGCGTGGCCAGATATAGAGCATTTTCACTGTGCTTTATCATCCTTAGATGCAGGGTTCGGATATTCTTGAGGATGGAAGAAGCTCTAAGGCTATCGAGTGTGCTGCCCAGGAGCATAGCAGCTCCCGAATTCACATCTTTGAGAGCAGAACAAAAATCCTTGGAAGCGCAAACGGCTCCTGCGACACAGTCGCTTGTACCATTTATAAACTTTGTAAGACTATGTACCACAATATCTGCCCCGAGTTTCGCAGGTGTGATAGACATCGGTGAGAAGGTATTATCTACCACCAAAGGGATGCCTTTTTTCCTGGCGATTTTAGCCAGCGCCTTTATGTCGGCAACTTCAAGAAGAGGGTTGCTTAAACTCTCACAATAGATCATTTTGGTTTCGGGCCTGATGGCCAGGGCTACTTCTTCCAGGTTAGTGATATCTACAAATGAAGTATCGATGTCATATTTACTTACGAAATTTTTCAGGAAGGCGTAGGTACCGCCATAGATCGTTCTGCTGCTGATAACATGATCACCGGCTTTGCATAGTTCAAGAATAACGGCTGTTATCGCCCCCATGCCACTTGCAGTTACGTGTGCATATTCCGTCCCTTCCAATGCAGCTAAGGCTTCGCCAAGGTATAGATTTGAAGGTGATGAATGCCGGCTATACAGGTAACAGCCTTCGGTATTTCCTTCAAAGGTGTCGAACATGGTTTTGGCCGATAAGAAGGTGTAAGTGGAAGAATCTGAAATGGACGGATTAACACCGCCAAATTCACCAAAATTATGTAAGTCGAGGATGCGATCTGAAGCTCTATTCTTGTTCATTTCTTATGAATTTAGTCCATAAAATTAAAGATATGCTGTAAATATGTCAATGATATTTATCAATAATAGAAAATAAAACTAAAAAAAGTATTATATATAGTTTATTATTAATTAATTTTATTTTTTAATCAACAACAACCGAATATTTTTCGTTATGAAATTTGATCCAATTGATACCGATTTATTGAGAATGTTGCAGAGCGACAGCAAGAAGGCCACTAAGGAGTACGCAAATTCCCTTGGTCTATCAACTACTGCCGTATACGAGAGGATCAAAAGATTGGAAAAAACAGGCGTTATTAAGCGATATGTCGCACTGCTTGATAAGAAACGGGTGGAAAAATCATTTCAGGTACTATGCCATGTAAAACTGGTGCAGCATATCGAAAAAAATGTTCTTCTGTTCGAACAAGAGGTAAAGGAGTTAGAAGAGGTGGCCGAGTGTTACCACATCAGCGGTGATTACGATTATATTCTAAAAGTGCATGTTAGTGATATGGAGGCCTATCGTGAGTTCATGGTAAGTAAGCTCACCGCTATCAGCAATATAGGTAGTACTCAAAGCTCATTTGTTATTAATGAAGTAAAGTTTACCACGGCCTTAAAATTATAATCAGGCGCTTTAGATATTAAAGGAAAGATTTTAGTCGGTGAGGGGAAATCTTGCGTTGGCGCAACCATAAAACATTCGTACTTTTGAACCTTCGACCATTCACATAGGTGTAATTTCACAATATTAAATCCTTATGTCAAAATACGATGTAGCAATAATAGGCTCAGGACCAGGCGGTTATGTAGCTGCAATACGATGCGCCCAGCTAGGCATGAAAACAGCGATAGTAGAAAAGTATCCCACCCTGGGAGGTACCTGTCTTAATGTAGGATGTATTCCGTCTAAAGCACTTTTAGATTCGAGCCATCACTATGAGGATGCAGTAAAACATTTTGAGGCACACGGAATTACCATCGAAGGCGATATCAAGGTGAAGCTCGAAAAAATGATCGCCCGCAAGCAGGCCGTTGTTGATCAGACAACAAAGGGTATTCAATTCCTGATGGATAAGAATAAGATAGATATTTATGAAGGTCATGGCAGTTTTAAGGATGCCCACCATATTAGTATTAAAAAGGGGAGGAGCAAGGCCCAGATCATAGAAGCCGGAAAAATTATAATCGCAACCGGATCTAAACCCGCTTCACTTCCTTTTATATCTATTGATAAGGAGCGTATCATCACTTCCACCGAGGTATTAAAACTTAAAGAGATCCCCAGGCATATGATCATTATCGGAGGAGGTGTAATTGGACTGGAACTTGGTCAGGTATATAAAAGACTGGGGGCAGATGTTACGGTAATCGAATTCATGGATCGGATCATTCCTGGAATGGACGCAGGCCTTTCGAAGGAGTTGATGAAAGTGCTTAAAAAACAAAAAATGAAATTCTTCCTCTCCCATAAGGTCAAGGCAGTGGAAAGGGAAAAGAATATAGTAAAGGTCGTCGCTGACGACAAAAACGGCAAAGAAGTGGTGTTTGAGGGCGATTACTGCCTTGTTTCAGTGGGGCGAAGACCATATACCGATGGGTTGAATGCCGAAGCGGCAGGAGTGAAAATAGACGAGAAGGGCAGGGTAGAGGTAAATGAACATCTACAGAGTTCAGTGGATCATATATACGCCATTGGAGATGTGGTACGCGGGGCCATGCTTGCTCACAAAGCTGAGGAAGAGGGAACTATGGTAGCAGAATTGATCGCTGGTCAGAAACCTCATATCGATTACAATCTTATACCCGGTGTCGTATATACCTGGCCAGAAGTGGCGGCGGTAGGAAAGACAGAGGAGCAGCTGAAAGAAGAAGGGATAGAATATAAAACGGGTCAGTTTCCTATGCGGGCTTTGGGAAGATCAAGGGCCAGTATGGATATTGATGGATTTGTTAAGATCCTGGCGGATAAAAATACCGATGAAGTGCTTGGGGTGCATATGATCGGTGCCCGATGCGCCGACCTGATTTCAGAAGCGGTTACGGCCATGGAATTCAGAGCATCTGCTGAGGATATTGCAAGGATGAGCCATGCGCACCCAACCTATGCGGAGGCCGTAAAAGAGGCAGCTTTGGCAGCCACAGAAAACAGACCACTGCATATCTAAAAGATACTCTTCTAGATATCAGTATATCAGGAGTGTATTAGGGAAGGCAGCCTTGAACCCAAACCAAAAGGCATTATAAGTTGGAATACGCTTTAATTCCACTCCCTGATCAGATATCATATTTGCTTCTTCCAATTTCCATAGATTCCCTTTGGTATCGCTAACCAAACTGATCTGGTCATAGTCTGCGAACTGTAGATCTTTGGTGGCATAGGCTCTGTGCGCCCCACTGCTGTCGGTAAAAACCGTGATGGCCACACCTCCTAAATCGGTGCTGTAAAGGGGGTTTTTCTTTAAGAATGCACTCGAAATAGCTATAACATCGTCGGTCTGCCGTGGCAGTCGAATGGCAAGTATTTCATCTTTATTTTTTAAACGATCGTCTTTTACCGGTACCTGGAACATAAGCTCATCGGTGGCGAAATAGGATGCATAGGCTACACCCTCTCCATAATTCCGGTCAAATCCCGTGTCCGATGAAAGCACGGTGGAGTGGGGGTGTCTCTTTTTCCAGTCCCCCCAGCTCGTGGTAACAACACTGATGTAAGAGAGTTTAATTCCCCGGCCAACAAGAGGACCGATTACAGGCTCTCCTAATAATGTGCTCCATAAAGATTGGGTTTTCATATCATACATAAGCTTGTTGGAGCGGTATAAAAAACCACTGGTGCCCAATTCATAGGATTGCCCTTCGAAACTTGTCTTATATACTATCATAGTGCCGCAAAGTGTGCAATACACACCAGCCACATCAATTTCGCCTATACGATCGGTAAACATTTCGTGCCAGGCCAGGATGCGCTTTGGATATGCCCTGGCATCGCCATTTAATTCGATTCCGAATACAATGTCTTCATCAGACAAATAATCTGCATCACCGGCGGCAAGCATTTTAGGGTTTCGCAAAGGGGGAATACCATCCTGCAACACACCACCCCACATCACTTCATCTAACCGTATTGTACTCTGCTTTTTCCTTTGTGAAAAATATGTAGCAAATCTATGATCGATCAGCCCGTATAATTTTGCCTTAAAATCGAAGTATTCAGATGAATAGGCCGCAGGCTTATTCCATAACCAATGGTACCAACGATCCAAGTCAGGACCAAATTCTTTCCCTGTTTTACTTTGAAGCAAATCGAGGTAGTCTTTCGACACTTTTCTTTGGATAGAGAAATGCAAGGTTTCGATAAGCATACTCTCATATCCTTCTTTCCAGTGGCTACGAATATATTCGAGTGATTGATCTACAAGAAGTTCATTATCTGAAGTGACCAGAATCAGGAAATGCTTGGCGGCCTGCTGCTTTGCTTCTGTTTCCTGAGCCTTGACCGGTCCGGATAAGGATAGTGTCAGGACTATGATGTAGTATATGTACTTTTTAGAAACCAAACTATTAATCGCTGCTTAGTTCCTCAGTTGGTCGTGAGAAAAGGGTAAAAATTCCCGACTTAACAGTATTTTGTGATGAAAAAATATCGGATCAGGATCTAACCAATGTCATAATTGATCGCAACACACGATAGAGCAAGATCCTGATATTACGGATACCATAGATTATATAGGGCTCAATCGATTGTCCAATATGCACTGCCGTCTTGCTGATGTATATTTTTATGGATTGTTCGTTACGCGAATACCACAAGGCGGTAAAAGCACAACAGATCATAAACATTAGTGCCCCTGGAATAACTATTACCGGCGAGAGGCTATTGTGGAAAAAACGATACAGGCCGAGACCTGTAAAACTCCCATAAAGGAAGATAAAATGAATTACATAGATCGATAAGGTATTCTGACCGATACTTAGAATCGTTTTGCCGGTTAGCATATGACGCAGTGCCATGAAAATTGCGAAGACAATGAATACATCGCCCAAACGAATGAATAAATAATTATTGGTATAGATACCCTCGAACAACTGGATCCCTGTAAGGCCGTATAATGCCATGAATATTGGCGATGAATAATAAATCAGGCTCAAACCAGCCGCCGCACATACCCCAATGCAAACCGGATAGAGGTATTTGTAGTCTCTGAATTTTGTAAATATTACCGAGGAAAATGCACCAAAGGTCGCATAACCGAACCAGGGTATAATGCTGAAAACCGAGCCATTGGCTCTTGTAAAGTAATTGGCCAGCGCATCGGGCATGAAGGTAAAGGTCCACTGCTGATATACCGGTTCCAACGCGAACAAGAACACCGTGATGAATAAAAAGACGGCGGCAAAGGTGATTTGGGGTCTTGATTTGGTAATTAAATAGATAGCAATTATGCCTAAAATAGACAAGCCAATAATATGCAGTACATCCACCAGGTAGAAAGTCTCGTAGACTTCTCCTTTAAGCAGCCCAAACAAATTGAGTCTTAATAGATAACCAATGAACAATAATTGAATTCCTCTGCGAATCCCTTTGATCACCCTGGGATTATCGAATCCTTTTTGCGGTACCCGAATGAGCAGGTAGGTAAAGATAAACCCGGAAACCGTAAAAAAGACCGGTGCGGTAATACCCCTGAAATATTTCCAGATTGTAAAAATACTACTGTTGGGATCCCTAAAACTCTCTTCCAGCAAACCATCCACAAAGTGTCCCTGCAGCATCATCAGGATCGCCCATGCGCGCATAGCATCAATGAAAAACAATCGTGCGGTTTTATTTCCCATAGTAATTACTTCCTCTGTATATACTTGTCTAACAAGGCTTTTGGATGTTTTCGGAGGCAAAATTAGACAAAATACTCGCATAAAAGTCCT
>JBDNAQ010000255.1:0-8336 GCA_039768345.1 Flavobacteriaceae bacterium | reverse complement strand
TGGTACGAATAGCTTGATGTTGAGGCCCAACTTTTCGATAAGTTCCTCAGCATGACGATACGTATGGGGAGTATTATACCCGGTATCGCACCATATCACAGGTAAATCGGGCCTTACAGCGGCCACAGCGGAGAGTATAACTACCTCATAAGGCCGGAAGTTGGTAGTCACTACCGGTGTAGATGCATTTTCAATAGACCAGGAGATGATCTCCTCCGGTGGTATTCCCCTGAATTGGTGATTTAAACTATCTATTTGTTCCTGGGTAAAAGACATAACAAATCTATTTTTAATCTATCCTATAGATTTAATAGGATAATCAAATATAGATCAATAATTCTATCATCAAAGTTAAAAGAATTAAAATATTCTTTTTAATCTATAGTTTTAATAGATTAATTGTAATCACCTTTAAATATTGGGATATTCTTAATTAAGATCCTTTAGATTTGACGATTTTAGTATCGGCGATAATATCGGCAAGTGTGTTTTTTCTATAAACGCTCAAGGCGCTATCGCGCACCTGGATCATAAGATTATGTACCACACAAGCATTCTCATCCGGACAGTCATCGCACTTCTCATAGAAGTTCAGGCTGACACAAGGGACCATGGCGATAGGACCCTCCAGCACGCGGATCACACTGGTCATCTGAATTTCAGAAGGGTTTTTAATGAGGTAGTAACCACCCCCCTTGCCTTTTTTAGATCCTAAAAAACCGGTTTTTCTAAGGCTTAAAAGTATGCTCTCCAGAAATTTCTGCGGTATATTCTCCTTTGAGGCAATTTCTGCTATCTGAACAGGCTCCCTCAACTCTTTTTTTGCCAGGAATGCCAATGCTTTTAATCCGTATTTTGTCTTTTTAGACAGCATCGTACGAAGATAGGTAAAATACTGCTATAGGTAAATCAGCAGGCGGCTTCCAGGGCCTGTTTTAAGTCGTCTATAATATCATCGACATGCTCAAGGCCTACTGAAATTCGGACCATACCTTCTGTTATTCCAGTTTCAGCCCTTTCGGCCAGACTTAATTTGTTATGAGTTGTGGAAGCCGGATGTGTTACAATACTTCTGGAATCTCCAAGGTTTGCCGACAGTGAGAGTGTCTTTATCGAATTCAGGAATGATTGGCCGGCGGCTAAGCCTCCTTTGACTTCGAATGCTACCACACAGCCACCCGCTTTCATTTGTTTTTTTGCCAGCTTATACTGTGGATGAGATGCCAGAAATGGATATCTGACCCATTGAACAGTTGGATGGGCTTCAAGAAATCTTGCCACAGCCAATGCATTTTCACAATGCCGGTCGACCCGAACTGCAAGTGTTTCCAGGCTTTTGGAAAGCAGCCAGGCATTAAATGGTGATAAAGCCGGACCGGTTATACGTGAAAAACGGTAAATCTTCTCTATCAGTGCTGCATTTCCAACTGTAATGCCCGCCAATACCCTTCCCTGACCATCCATCAACTTTGTGCCTGAATGGATAACGAGGTCGGCTCCGAAGCTGATGGGTTGCTGCAAATAGGGTGTGGCAAAGCAATTGTCGATAACCAGTAAAATTTTGTGTTTGCGGGCAATCCGGCCCAGTTCTGCCAGGTCTAAAATATCTACAGCCGGATTAGTGGGCGACTCGGCATAGATCATTTTGGTCTCTGATCTGATCAGCGACTCTATTTCATCGAGCCTATCAAACCTGAAATAACTATGATCGATATTCCACCGGGGGAAAAATTGTGTGAATAAGCTGTGGGTAGAGCCAAAAATATTACGTGCTGAAACAATATGATCTCCACTTTCGAGCAGTGCTGCAAAGGTCGAAAATACCGCCGCCATGCCCGAGGAGAAAGCAAAACCATTCTCGGCACCTTCCATTTTACAGACTTTCTCGATAAACTCTGAGGAATTCGGATTGGAATAGCGGCTGTAAATATTCCTTTCCTTTTCTTCCGCAAATGATGCCCTCATATCCTCTGCATCGTCGAAAACAAAACTCGAAGTGAGATAGATAGGGCTGGAATGTTCCTGAAAACCTGTTCTGTCTATCTGTGTTCTGATGGCTTCTGTTTCAAATCTCTTTTTCATTATTCAGCTTTTGAGATGGAAATATGTATTACAATTTTTCTGCAATCCGCAGTACATCTCCGAAAACACCACGTGCGGTGACCGCAGCCCCGGCACCGGCACCCTGTATAACTAAAGGATGTTCTCCATAAGACTCGGTATAGATCTCAATTATGGAATCGGACCCCCTTACCTGCCCCAATGAACTGTTAGCTGGTACAGAGACAAGTTTTACTTCTAATGAGCCCTTTTCCTCTTGTAAATCGCCTTGGAGAGATCCTATATAACGCAAAACATGGCCGGGTTCCTGATCATCACGGATCTGCTGATAATAGCTGTCTAATTCATCGAGACGCTGCATGAACGCTTCCCGGTCGAGATCCCGTAGCTGTTCAGGAATCAGGTTTTGAATCATGATCTCGTCAAATTCATTATGCAGATCCAATTCACGTGCCAGAATCAGCAACTTTCGGCCTACGTCGTTACCCGATAAGTCTTCCCTAGGATCGGGTTCTGTAAATCCTTTCAACATAGCTTCCTCCAGAATAGTGGAGAAGACAGCGTCATTTTCCGAATACGAGTTAAAAATATAACTTAATGAGCCCGAAAAGACCCCTTTAATCCTTGTGATATTCTCTCCTGACAAATGCAATAATTTAATCGTGTCGATCAGTGGCAGACCAGCGCCAACATTTGTTTCGTAAAGATATTGTTTTTGGCGCTTTGCCAGATCTTCCCGTAGTAATCGGTAATAGTCGAAACCCATGGTATTCGCAATTTTGTTCGACGAGACGAGATCGAAACCATTTTCGACCAATTCGAAGTATTTAGCTACCAGAGATTCACTCGCCGAATTATCAACAGCGATAAGGTTTTCCAGGTGATATTGACGGGTGAATTGAAAGATATCCTCCATCGAATAAGCGATCCCATTCTGATCGATCTCCCGTCTCCAGTTTTGTCCGATCCCGGAGGGGTTCAATAAAATTTTCGTAGAATTTGCAAGAGCGAAAATATTCAGTTCGATCCCTTTCCTCTTTTCGATTTTAGCAGCCGATACCAGGATCTGATCGACAAGTGTACTTCCTACATTTCCATGACCAAAAATCGCAAGATTTATCTTTTTATTGATGCCAAAAATCTGGCCGTGCATAACGTTGAGGGCCTTGTGAAGATCTGTTCTTTTTACTACCAGGCTTACATTTTTGCCGGTCATCGTATTATTAAAAAGCAAGGGGACGATCTGATTTTTTATCAGCGCATTATAAGGCTTATGAAAGGTGCTTAAATCCTGTCCCACAATAGATATCACCGAGACATCCTCCACAATACTGATCGAATTGATATCCCGACTGCGGAAATCGGTCTCGAATTCCTGCTGTAATGCCCTTTTTGCTTTCTTTGCTTTTGAAGCATTAACCACAAGGCCGATTCCCCTTTCCGAAGAACCCTGGGAAATAATGCTGACACTGATATTATTCTGGCTCAGAGTCCTAAAGATCCGCGCATCGATACCTACCTTTCCCAAAAGTCCCCGGCCTTCCAGATTTATGAGAGCTTCATGCTCAATAACCGATAATGATTTAATCCCCTCCAAACTCGATTTTGAGCTTATCAAAGTACCTCCGTCATCGTCATTAAACGTATTTAGAATCCTAAGGGGGATGTTCTTTTCAATAAGTGGAATAATCGTTTTTGCATGAAGTATGGTCGCTCCGAAATTAGCCAATTCATTCGCCTCAGCATAAGACAATTGTGATATTCTCCTTGCATCAGGTACCAACTCAGGATTGGCAGTATAGATGCCGTTGACATGAGTATAGTTCTGTAATTCCGCCGCATCGAGAAAATTAGCCAGCAAAGAAGCGGTATAATTGCTTCCATTTCTGCCCAGGGTTGTGGTTTCGTTATCCGAAGTTGATGCGATAAACCCTGTAACCACCGGAACCTCTGTCGGTTGCAGATTGGAAAATTCTTTCAACACCCTTTTTCTGGACAGTTCTTCCAGTACTTTGGCATCGCCAAAAGTGTCGTCGGTTTTTATAAGTTTTCTCGAGTCGAGTAAGCGGGCATTCAGGCCCAGACCAATAAGTAATTTGGTCATCAATTTGCCTGCGATGATCTCCCCGAAGGCAAGAACCTGGTCTTTAACTTTAGGGCTGTAATCTCCAAGCATGGCGACCCCTTCGAACAATCGCACCAGCGCTTCAAACTCTTCAGAAAGATCTACATTCTTAAATGTATGATACTGGTAGACCTCAAAGGCTTCAAAATCTTCTTTATAGCTCCGGCCTGAAGCCGCTTTTTCGAGAATCGTTTCGAGCTGGTCTGTAGCTTTTTCTCTGGCCGATAAAACCACCACAATATTTTCACCCTGCTCTACTTTGCGTTTAATAATTTCGAGTACTCTTCCGATCCCCTCTCCATTTGAAAGTGAGCGTCCTCCAAATTTAAGAATTGTAAAGGGCGCAATATTCCTGTCGGCATCAAAAACACCCTTAAGTAAATTTTCGAGTTGCTCAAATTCCATCAGGAATGCATCATGGCCATGTACCGATTGAATCTCACCATAGGTAACATTGGTCTTGGACTGTGCAAGTTGTTTAAAAGTCTCCTTGTTCTCACCTGCCGTAAAAAACAGATCGGAATTCACCCCAATGATATGAATATTGGTATCACTGTCTCTTAACTCATCGAATTTATGTCTTCCATCTCTGGTTATATCGATGGTCTTGAGCAACTGATTTGTCAGTTTATAAGCCGAGAGCTGAAAGCGTTCCTTTAGTTTGTTTCCATGATGGGTGAGCCAACTCTCCACATTGAATACCTGCAGTTTTTCATTGGTGCTTCGTTGGAAACGTTGCTTAAAAGATTCCGGAGTCCTGTAGCACAACATTGCATGCATGCGTGCATCATGTACAGGTTGACTTGAGTTTTTCAGGATCTGTTCCTGAATCTGACAATTAGCGATTAGCCAATCGGTCGATTTCCAATCAGAGGCAATGGGGATCAAATGTTCGATAAGGCCAGGATAAAGCGCAGCCATTTCCCACGCGATACCACCACCAAGCGAGCCCCCAATAGTTGCAAAAACCTTGGTGATCTCTAATTGCTGTAGTCCCTGCCAGAAGATCCTGGCTATATCGCCGGCGACATAATCTTTGTAATTTTCTATCACAAAGCCATCGTAACCGTTACCCGGTATATTAAAAGCGATAATAGTATAGGAATCTGTGTCGATACATTTACCCTTGCCAATTAGGGCCGACCACCAGCCATTTTTGCCTGTAACATTGGAGTTACCTGTTAACGCATGGTTCACTACTACTATGGGTGCGGTATGGAGGGGAGGACCAAAAAGCTGATAGGTCAGCGCTATAGTCTCGGAACGTCCGCTATAGGTCGTAAAGCGAGGTATTTCCAATCGTTTTAAAGCTGTTGTAGCCACTTCCATCCCAACTACCTTTTAATTTTTACTATTTCGCAACCCCGAGATCGATCTTTTCGAATACTTGTTGTAAATCCGATTTGAGGTCTTCGAGGTTTTCCAATCCGACCGAAAGTCTGATCAGATCCTTCGTTACTCCGGTTAATTCCTGTTCTTTTTCGTCTAATTGCTGGTGGGTAGTACTGGCCGGATGAATAATAAGCGATTTCGTATCTCCGATATTGGCCAGAAGCGAAAAGATCTTGGTCTCATCGGCGATCTTTTTAGCCGATTCGAAGCCTCCTCTTACTCCAAAGGTAACAATACTGCTTTGTCCTTTAGGTAAGTATATTTCAGCCTCAGCGCGATACTTGCTGGACTTTAACCCAGGATAATTTACCCATGACACCATCTCCTGATCTTCGAGCCATTGTGCCAGGCGCAACGCGTTTTCACTGTGCTTTTTCATGCGTACTTCGAGCGTCTCCAGGCCCTGGATAATCTGGAATGCGTTAAAGGGGCTGAGGCATGCTCCGTGGTCCCGAAGCCCCTCGATACGGACCTTAGCTATAAAAGCAGCAGCTCCAAGGGCTTCATGATAAACCAATCCATGATAGCCCGGAGATGGTTCGGTAAATTCTGGGAACTTCCCATTTGCCCAATCGAAGGTACCCGCATCGATAATTGCCCCTCCCAGAGCAGTTCCATTCCCGTTGATATACTTCGTAAGGGAATGAATCACAATATTCGCACCGTGTTCAATTGGGTTTAAAAGGGCCGGTGTAGGAACGGTATTATCAACTATAAATGGTATTCTGGCTGCCTTTGCCTCTGCCGAAATAGCTCTTAGATCAAGGACGTCCAGTTTTGGATTGCCTAATGATTCCACAAAAATGACTTTCGTATTTTCCTTAACTGCCTTCCCGAAATTGGCAGGGTCAGATGGGTCAACAAAAGTTGTGGTTATACCCAACCTGGGCAGGGTTACATTAAATAAATTATAGGTTCCACCATAGAGGCTATTGGAAGACACGATATGATCACCTGCTTTGAGCAATACCAGCAAGGCTGTATTCAAAGCGGCAGTCCCGGAGGCGGTAACAACTGCTGCAATACCACCTTCCACGGCCGCCAATCGCTGTTCCAGGATATCATTGGTTGGGTTGTTTATCCTGGTATAAATATTACCGAATTCTGCCAGCGAGAATAAATTTGCTGCATGATCAGAATCATTGAAGACAAAAGCTGTACTTTGATAGATAGGAACCGCTCTGGTTCCTCCGTTTACTGAGGTGTCGTGCCCCGCATGTAAGGCATCTGTAGAAAATTTGAATTCACTCATAACTTTTATTTTTATTTTGATTTGAACATATAGATCCAGCTCCGGCCCGGTTTATTGGGTCGCATTGCAGTGTTAAAAAAGAAAGAGTGAATAATTACCTGAAGTAATTGATCGTGTTATCTGCCCCATTGGTTTGGGATAGAATGTAGCACCTTCTTTGAATAAGAATACAAAGGGTTGCTAAGGCTTCACCGGGTCTATTCCCTCCACCTTTCTTGATAACAAAACAATATGAGTCGGAACTTAAAAGGTCAAATATAGGTATGGATTTTCTTAATATCCCACTAAATGAGAAAAAAATTATAATCCAAAGGCGCTCTTGATCTCTTCCACCTTGTCTAATTTCTCCCAGGTAAAGAGTTCAACTTCTATCTCTACTTTCCCATTATAGGGCGATTCGAAAGTCTTTTTCACCAGGCGGGGTTCCTTCCCCATATGACCATAGGCAGCTGTTTCCCTGTATATTGGATTTCGTAATTTTAAACGCTTTTCGATGGCAAATGGCCGCATATCGAATAGTTCTGCCACTTTTTCGGCGATCACGCCATCACTTAAATTCACCTTAGCGGTACCATAAGTATTAACAAATATAGATGTGGGCCTTGCCACTCCAATGGCGTAGCTTACCTGAACCAGAATTTCATCGGCTACCCCTGCTGCTACTAGATTCTTTGCAGCATGTCGTGCTGCATAGGCCGCACTACGGTCAACCTTGCTTGGGTCTTTACCGCTAAAAGCCCCGCCACCATGGGCTCCTTTACCTCCATAGGTGTCTACAATAATCTTTCTGCCGGTTAGGCCGGTATCTCCATGGGGTCCGCCGATAACAAATTTCCCTGTCGGGTTGATATGGTATTGTACATTTTCAGAAAACAGTTGCTGAATATTAGGTGGTAATTTCTGCACGACACGCGGGATGAGGATATATATAATATCTTTCTTGATCTTGGCAAGCATCCTATCGTCATCTTCATCAAAATCATCGTGTTGTGTTGAAACAACAATAGTATCGATCCGCTGTGGAATATGATCATCCGAATACTCGAGCGTCACCTGAGCTTTTGCATCCGGCCTGAGGTATGGCATGTCTTTGGCTTCTCTCCTCAATAGTGCCAGCTCCTGAAGAATCTTGTGCGAGATATCGAGGGCTACCGGCATATAATTAGCGCTTTCCACTGTGGCATAACCAAACATCATACCCTGATCGCCAGCACCCTGCTCTTCTTCGTTTTCTCTTTCCACCCCCTGATTGATCTCTTTGGATTGTTCATGAATAAGAGAGATAATTCCACAGGATTCCCCGCTGAACTGATATTCTGCCTTGGTATATCCTATTTCGTTGATCACATCGCGTGCAACTGCCTGTAAGTCGAGATAAGTATTACTCTTCACCTCACCTGCAAGGATTACCTGCCCAGTGGTTACCATGGTCTCGCAGGCTACCTTACTGGTCGGGTCGAAAGCAAGAAAATTATCTAAGAGTGCATCACTGATCTGGTCTGCAAC
>JBDNAQ010000027.1:0-23782 GCA_039768345.1 Flavobacteriaceae bacterium | reverse complement strand
AGCAGAAGGAGGATTTGATTGGAGAACCAGTGTTAACTTCACGGCGTATGAAACCACAGTAGAAGACCTCGGAATAGATACAGATCAGGTGGTTTATTCAGGTTTCTCGAACCTCGGAAATGCCGCGATCCCAGGTGAGCCTCTAGGGGTAATCTTCGGAACACGTAATGCCAGGGATGATGCCGGTAACTTACTTGTAGGATCAGATGGTAGATATTTCCAGGCCGCTGACGATGGAATTATCGGGGATCCCAATCCGGATTACCTGACCAATATGATCAATTCATTCTCTTACAAGAATTTCACTTTCAGCTTCCAGATCAACTACGTACATGGTGGCGATATTTACTCTCAAACAGCAGCAGCTCTTCTTGGAAGGGGACTTGTTGTGGAAACTGTAAATCGTGAAAACACTTATATCTTACCGGGTGTAAGTTCTACGGACGGAAGCCCGAATAATATTCAGATCAATAACTCTGATTTCTATTTTAGCAACTTGTTTGCTACACAAAGTGAGCAGCAGATTTACGATGCGACGACAATTCGTCTACAGGAAGCAGCCTTGAGCTATGCCTTACCAACCAAGTTTTTAGATCGTACTCCATTTGGATCGCTGGTCTTTACAGTATCAGGTCAGAACCTGTGGTACAGGGCAGTAAATATTCCAAAAGGAACACGTGTAGATCCTAATGTGGCCGGAACAGGTGTAGGTAATGGACAGGGATTTGATTTCTTGGCCGGTCCAAGTTCAAGAAGGTATGGTTTCTCTATAAAAGCATCCTTCTAAGAATTATAGCATCCTAATAAGTATATAAAAATTATGAATGAAATGAAAAATATAACTAAATATATAGCTCTGGTTGCTTTTGGTGCATTGCTGGCGTTCAACTCATCATGTGAGAGTACTGAACTGAACCTCACCGATAACCCGAATGCGCTGACACCAGAACAGGCTAGTGTGGATTTCTTCCTCAATTCAATTGAAGAGGATTTCGTAAGACAATTTGAAGGAGATGCCGATAATGATCCTAACGATAACTGGGCCTCTGGTGGGAATACCCTTGGCGATGGTTTTCACGAAATCGGCCAGGAATTAGTGAGAATGCAGAATATGTCAGGAAGAAATTATGCTTCCGTATATTCAGCAAGTGATTTCGATGATGAATGGACCAACGCATATCGTGGTATCCTTTCAGATATACGCGCTGCTACTCCTTTGATAGATGAGCAGGGCTTGATTCAACATAAGGCGATCAACCAGTTCATAGAGGCCTATTTAATGATTGCCATGGTCGACTTCTTCGGAGATGTTCCTTATACTGAGGCCATTCAGGGCGGTGAACTGAATTTTAATCCGGTGGTTGACTCTGGTGAATCCATCTATGCCGCTATGGATGCATTATTAGACGAGGCTATTGCGAATTTTAACGACACTGAGGTGGGCGTTCCGCCAGATCCTTTTTACGGAAATGATTACAGCCTTTGGGTGAGAGCTTGTAACACGCTAAAACTGAAGATCTACATTCAGTCCAGATTAGTGGATAGCAATGCGGCATCAAAGTTTTTAGCGATCATCGGAGGTGGTAATTATATTCAGGATTCGTCTCAGGACATGGAGTGGTTCTGGCCGGCTACTAATGCTTCGCAGCCAGATAACCGTCATCCAAGGTTTGGTCTGAATTATACCGCCACAGGAGGACAAGAATATTTTGCAACCCATCTGATGTTCACCATGGACCAGTCTTCCGATCCACGTACACGTTACTATTTCTACCGGCAGACTGCTGCCGTACCAGGTGCGGAGATCCCGCCGGACGAAGTAACGTTGAACTGTTCATTACAGACACCTCCACAACACTATATCGATGGCGGATTCCCATTCTGTTTCCTACCTAATGGTTACTGGGGACGAGATCATGGTGATAACGAAGGTATTCCACCCGATGGTCTTTTAAGAGTACTTCCCGGAGTCTATCCTTTCGGTGGTACCTTTGACGACGATACGTTTACCCCACAGACTCCTACATCAGGAGCAGGTGGCTCGGGTGTAACTGTCTTGCTGTCGGCCTTTAATGTTGATTTCTGGCTTGCCGAATGGGATATGGTCGGAGGTAATTTAACAGGTGCCCGTGACAATATGCTTGCCGGCTTCGATAAGCAGATAGCTAAGGTACAGGCATTCATTATGGGCAGGGAAGGTACTGCTGATCTTTCTTTCGAGCCGTCAGCAGCAGATATAACATCCTTCCGCGGTGCGGTAAGTGCAGCTTTTGATCTAGCAGATACCGAAGGTAAATGGAATATTCTTGGCGAACAGTTCTTCAGAGCTAATTTTGGAAACGGTGTAGAGCCCTATAACTTCTATAGAAGGACTAATTATCCGACCAATCTGAAGCCTAACAGGGAACCAGACCCAAGTACGTTTATCACATCCATTTATTATCCCAATAATGCGGTAAACCGAAACCAGAACATCAGCCAGAAAGCATCACAGTCAGAAGCTGTATTCTGGGATACCAGTGGGCTACCTCCTGCTAACTAAATAAAAAGAAGACTAAAAAGATAATTCTGTAAATTATGTATAAAAATAAATTTCTAATAGCTTTAGTCGCAGCCGTACTATTTGCTTCCTGTAAAACGGATGATAAATTAGTGGACGAAATATTGGCGACTGTTGAAAGAGGTGCCATTGTAAGGACTATTTCTAGTGAAGGTTTATCCATGAATGTTGTTGATGAATCGTCTGCACTCACACTCCTTTTAGAAGCACAGGATGAACAAGACGGAGGGCTTTTAAGGGAGGTTCGGTTTTATGCGAGCTTTATTGATAATACCGCTGGTAATGATAATAGCCAGGCTGAAGTTCTTTTAAGAACAGCACCTGCATCTGAATGGGCGCCTGGAGATTTTGGGTTACCAAGAACAACGTTTTCAACCACCTTAGCTGAACTTGCCAGTGTCTTGGGTGGATTAGAATTTGGTGATTACAATTGTGGAGATGAGTTTAATATTCGCTTGGAACTCGAGTTGACCGATGGCAGGGTTTGGACAAATACCGATCTGGCCGGAACAGTTGCCGGTGGATCCTTCTTTGCCTCACCGTTGAATTATAGAATTACCCTTGCAATATTTTTGCCGTCAGATGATTTATATACCGGAGACTACGATGTAGATTTTGGACCAGGCGGATTTGGTGTTGATGATTATGCTGACGGAACCTACACTATTGGATTCGTTGATGCTGTAACACGGGTTATTCCAAGTGTGTCTCAATTTCCAGCTTTTGGAGGTTTCGGACCAGTAGATTTGAATTTCTCGTTTGTTTGTGATGAAATTGTTTTCGGTGGTGATGATACTGGTGTAGGTTGTGGCGGTAGCATTGTTCATACAGCCGCAGAGGTAAATACGACTTTTGATCCTGTGGCCCCAGATGATTCATCATTTATTGTCAATTATTTATCATCCGTAGATGATGGTGGATGTGGACTTAATGCCACTCCAGAGACTATAACTTTCACAAAGATATAATACTCACATATTGTAAATAATAAAGGCTGCTCATTCGAGCGGCCTTTTTTATTTTGTTTTTATTGAGAACGCAGCAAACTAATTAATATTTTTACATACTGATTAAATATGGATTTATGTTGAGGATATCACTTCTCTTTTCAATTTCACTCTTACTTCTTGCCTGCGACCAAAAATCCGAAAAAGAGTCATCGTTCTACACAGCCGATACGGAGGGCGATCTGCCTTTATTTGAGCGCATAGAATCTTCGGCCAGCGGTATCAGTTTCTCTAATGCAATCCAACACGATATAGCCACCCGTGAGAATCTGTTCGACTACGATTATTTCTACAACGGTGCTGGAGTTGGGCTCGAAGATCTCAATAACGACGGTTTACTGGATGTCTTTTTTTGTGGGAACCAGGTGCCGAATAAACTATATTTTAACGAGGGCAACTTTAAGTTCACCGATGTTAGCAAGCAGGCCGGAATCGAAAAAGGCAATGGCTGGTCTACCGGTGTCAGCTTTGCCGATATCAATGGTGACGGATGGATGGATATCTACGTTACCCAGGGAGGGCCTTTTCCGCCTGAGAAACGAAAAAACCTTCTTTTTATCAACCAGCAAGACGGCACTTTTTCCGAAGCCGCAGAGACTTACGGGCTGGCCGATACGGGTATCGGTACCCAATCGGCCTTCTTTGACTACGACCGAGACGGTGACCTGGATTGCATCGTTATGAATGAAAATGAACTCTACGGCGTTGATCCGATAAACCTGTATCGAATTCTAAAGGAAAACAAAGATCTGCTTTATCATAACAGTTCTCACCTTTATCGCAACGACAACGGCACCTTTACTGATGTCACTAAAAAAGCAGGTATAGAACGGCCTATTTTTGGTCTTGGTCTATCGGTTAGCGACATAGATAATGACGGCTGGCTGGATATATACATCGCCAGCGATTATTATATTCCTGATGCATTGTTTATAAACGATCAGAAGGGAGGCTTCACCGACAGGATAAAGGATTTTACCCGTCAGATCTCTTATTACGGAATGGGTTTGGATATAGCCGATATTAATAACGATAATCTTCAGGATATTTTCGTACTCGATATGGCTTCAAGTGATCATGTACGTTCGAAAACCCTTATGGCTTCCATGAGCACGGGCAGGTTCGATTATCTGGTGAACAAGGCCAATTTTCACTACCAATACATGTACAATTCGCTTCAGCTGAACCTGGGCAATAATATGTATAATAATATCGCACAATTATCGGAAACTTCTAATACCGATTGGAGTTGGGCTGTATTATTATCGGATTTCGATCTGGATCAATATAAAGATATTCTGATTACGAACGGCTATAGAAGATACGCCCTGGATAACGATCTGCAACGTAAGGTTTTCGAAGCCCAGCAAAAATACCGTGGCCAGGTACCTCTGGATATAAAAGCACAACTCTACAACCAAATGCCTTCGGAGAAACTCCCTAATATACTATATAAAAACAGCGGCGGACTACAATTCGAAAACGTCGCTTCTTCCTGGGGCATAGGCGATCTATCTTTTAGCAATGGTGCGGCCATTGGTGATCTGGACGACGATGGAGATCTTGATATCATTATCAATAATATGGACGAAGAGGCTTTCCTCTATCAAAACCTGGCTGTGGAACAAAAAAGGGGAAATTTTCTAAAAGTTCATACAGAGGGTGCCCTATCTGAGTCGTTCGCCAAGGTGCATATCTATTATGAGGATCATCAGCAAATGGTCGAAACAAAACGCGTTAGAGGCTATATGTCTTCAGTAGATACCGACGCTTATTTCGGCCTGGGAAATACTGAAAAGATCGATAGTATACGCATACTTTGGCCTGATGGAAAGAGCGAAATCAGGACACAGCTGGCCGTAAATCAAAGACTTACTTTTAATGAAAAGGATGCAGAACCCTACCAGGCTCCAAAAACAAGCGTAAAACCCCTCTTCAAAGCGTCATCAGATTCTTATGGGCTGGATTTTGTGCATCAGGAGAACAGATATGACGATTTTGAAAAAGAGATCCTTCTTCCCTACAAACAATCGGGTCAGGGACCTTTTGTAACCAAAGGAGATCTGAATGGCGACGGGCTTAACGACATTTTCATCGGTGGTGCATCGGGCCAGGCTGGCGCTCTCTTTATAAATACGGGGAAATCCTTTAAAAAGAAATCTTCATCAGCCCTGGAATACGATAGTGCTTATGAAGATATGGAAGCTTCGTTATTCGACCTGGAAGGCGATGGTGATCTGGACCTCTACGTGGTGAGTGGCGGAAATGAATATGCTCAAAGTTCCTCCTTGTACGCCGACAGGATATATGAGAATGACGGGCAGGGTAATTTGAAACGCCTCGACATGGATGCGCTGGCGAAGAATCCCCAAAGCGGCCGCAGTGTGGCAGCTATAGATTTTGATCAGGATAACGATCAGGATCTCCTGGTGGGAAATCGGATCATCCCTCAAAACTACCCCAGATTTAGTCCGTCTGTACTCTATGAGAACCGCGACGGTGTGCTGATAGATGTGACCAATGAAAGAGCTCCGGACTTAAAAGAATTTGGGATCGTCAATAAAGTCATCAGCACGGATTTCGATAATGATGGACTGACAGACTTTATAGCGGTCGGCGAATGGACGGCAATCGGTTTGTTCAGAAATACAGGAGGGCAATTTGAAAGACTGAAAGATACTGAAGGGGTTCCGGAAGACAAGGGTTGGTGGTTCGATGTAAAGGAAACCGATGTGAATAACGACGGTTTAAAGGACTATGTAATAGGAAATGTAGGACTAAATATCAAATTTAAGTCGAGCAAGGAAAAGCCATTCAAGGTATTTGCAACCGATTTTGATGAAAACGGGACCAACGATATCGTATTGACAAAGAAATATCATGACACCTATGTTCCGGTACGTGGTCGGGAATGTTCTTCTCAGCAAATGCCATTCATCAAAGACAAGTTTCCCACCTATTCAGAATTCGCCAATGCCAGCCTTAATGATATTTATGGTGAAAAGCTCTCTACCTCTTATTCGAGCGAGGCAACGGAGTTTAATTCTATTTTGCTTTTAAACAAAGGTGACGGCAATTTTGAAAAAATTGTGTTGCCCATAGAGGCTCAGATATTTCCGGTCCTGGACATCCTGGCTATAGATATCAATGGAGATGAATATGAAGACCTGATCCTATCGGGCAATATCTATGAAACAGAGGTTGAAACACCCAGACTTGATGCTATTTCGGGCTTGGTCCTACTCTCCAACCATGAAAACAATTACAATCCCCTGCCCTACTGGCAAAGCGGGCTATATTTATCCGGAAATGTAAAATCGGCTGATATTGTTAAGACCGGCCAGCAATTGCTCATGGTACATACCGTGAACAACGGGGCTGTGGGAGTCCACGAAATAAATACCGGGGCCTATTAAAGAATATTGCAATTGATACCGGGTGAAATAACGATGGAAGAAACTTCGGAAATATATGGGATCAGAGCGGTTATAGAAGCCATAAAGGCCGAAAAACCAATCAATAAACTCTATATCCAGAAAGGGTTGCAGGGATCGTTGCTCAGAGAATTGGATGGCCTGGTTCGGGATCAGGGGATCAGCACATCGTATGTCCCGGTTCAAAAACTGAACAAGCTATGTTCAAAAAACCACCAGGGAGTTGTGGCACTTATTTCACCCGTAAGTTTCCGCCCACTCGAGGAAATGATTGAAGAAGCCCTACAACGCAGTGAGCCATCCCTTTTCTTGTTGCTCGATGGAGTTTCTGATGTAAGGAATTTTGGTGCGATCATTCGTACTGCCGAGTGCACAGGTGTAAGTGGAATTATCGTGCAACATAAAGGTGCAGCACCGGTCAATGCCGATACGGTGAAAACCTCAGCTGGCGCAGTTTTTAACGTCCCCATTGCAAAAGTTGCTCATATTAAAGATGCTGTTTACTACCTGCAAGCCAGTGGTGTTAAAGTAATATCGGTAACTGAAAAGACTGATAAGGCTTTATTCGATCTCGATTTCAACCAGGCCGTGGCTTTGGTAATGGGCTCTGAAGACATAGGTATATCCTCTTCCATACTCAAGATTTCGGATGAAAGAGCACGTCTGCCTATGCAGGGATCAATTGGGTCGTTAAACGTATCTGTAGCCTGCGGAATTGCTTTATACGAAGTGCTGAGGCAGCGCTTGTAATATTTTTAAGGGGTATCTTTATTAGAATCCTTATAATGATACTTAATTTGAATGGAGGGTTTCGGTCCTTCTGATATTTTTTCTTCTTTTTTTTCTATAAAATTTCCCTCTTCATCGAACTGTTTCATAAAATCGTCTTCTTCCTCCGAGAAATCATCGCTTTCCCAGGGATACTTTGGCACCGGGGGCAGGTATGTTCTAACGGTTAGTGCCAGGGCCAGACCGGTTAAAAATCCGGCAAGATGTCCTTCCCATGAGATCCCTTCCTCCAGAGGTAGAATATACCACAGCAATCCACCATAAATAAAAACTACCAAAAGTGAAAGGGCCACAAGCCGATAGTGCTTGGTAAAAATCCCTTTAAAGAAAATAAAGCTCGCTAAAACATAGATAAGTCCACTGGCGCCAATATGATATGAAGGTCTTCCAATGCACCAGGTTATAAAGCCTGACAGGAGAATGCCTATCAGCAAAACCTTGAGTGTTGCGTTTCTGTAAAAGTACGCCAGGGCTGCACTAAGGATAATAAGCGGCAGGCTATTGTTGTAAAGATGCTCCAGGGAACCGTGCAGGAAAGGGCTGAATAAAATTCCTCTCAACCCCTTAAACGTCCTGGGGTATATCCCATATTCATTCAGGTTGACATGGAACTTAACCTCGAACCAGAAAACCGTCCAGATAGATAGTATGGCCAACATCGGTATCAATACTACTTGTGTGGTAAATTCGAAATGTCGCTCTTTGGTCATCGGTATAAAATTACAACAACTACATAACGCAACATCCCGGCCACAATTATAAATCGTGATAAATTGTCATGAAACCCGATTGCCGATCAATGTGACAGAACAGATCATTTATCGCTTCATTTCTTACTTTTACATCATGAACGAACCTCTTGCAGAAAGGGTCAGACCAAAAAAACTGGAAGATTTTGTAAGCCAGGATCATTTGGTAGGGCCACAAGGAGCTCTTACCGGGCAGATCAAGAAGGGAATGATCCCCTCTCTGATCTTTTGGGGGCCTCCTGGCACCGGAAAAACCAGTCTGGCACAGATTATCGCTCACGAAAGCAAAAGGCCATTCTTCGCCCTTAGTGCTATCCACAGTGGCGTAAAAGATGTAAGGGAAGTCATTGAAAAGGCCAGGAAATCAGAAGGACTATTTACCACACAGAATCCAATTCTCTTTATCGATGAAATTCACAGGTTCAGCAAATCACAGCAAGATTCACTTCTGGCGGCAGTAGAAAAAGGATGGGTGACCCTTATCGGGGCCACAACTGAAAATCCCAGCTTTGAGGTAATACCTGCTCTTTTATCGCGTTGCCAGGTATATGTACTGAAACCATTTGGGAAAAAAGATCTGGAGCGTCTCCTGGAGCGGGCCATAGCTATAGATGCGCTTTTAAAGTCTAAAAAGATTAAGCTCAAGGAAACCGGCGCACTGATCCGGCTTTCGGGTGGCGATGCAAGAAAACTGTTGAATATTCTTGAACTCTATGTCGTTTCGGAGGACTCAAAGCAGGTTATTATCACCGACGAAAAAGTGCTTTACAAGGTTCAGAAAAACACCGTTCTTTACGACAAGACCGGCGAACAGCACTACGACATTATATCGGCTTTTATTAAATCTATCCGTGGAAGCGATCCTAATGCAGCGGTATATTGGTTGGCCAGGATGATTGAAGGTGGCGAAGACATCAAATTCATCGCAAGGCGAATGGTAATATCGGCATCGGAGGATGTCGGATTGGCAAACCCTACGGCACTGGTAATTGCAAATGCCACTTTCCAGGCCGTCATCAATGTTGGGTATCCTGAAGCGAGGATAATTTTAAGTCAGTGTGCCGTTTACCTGGCTACCTCACCCAAAAGCAATGCCAGCTATACGGCCATAAAGAAGGCACAGGAAATAGTTAAGAAAACCGGAGACTTATCGGTGCCATTGCATTTAAGGAACGCTCCCACAAAGCTGATGAAAGATCTGGGGTATGGAGGAGCATATCAATATGCGCACGATTATGAACAGAGCTTTGTCGATTTGGAATACCTGCCAGATGAGATCTCTGGCAAGGTCTTTTACAAACCCGGGGAGAATAAACGTGAAATGGCGATCAAAAATTTTCTTGGATTGCGGTGGAAAGGGAAATACGACTATTGAAAGCTGATATTCAATTCCTGAACTTTTAGTTCTGATTCTTCGTAATACTCAAAAAACCATTTGGAGTCTCTTTTGTATACCATTCCGTTCTCCTTTTCATTTCTTGCCAGAAATACATCGGGGGATGAGGTATCATAGAGATTAAGCCATGTTTTTGATTCGTTGTCGACCAATTCATATCCGTTCTCTATAGGCTTGGCTACATAGCTGGGAATCGGTGCTGCAACTTCTTCCGCAGCTGTCGTTTCAGTATTATCTTCAATAGTATACTCGGATGGAACAGGTCGTTTATCTTCATATATCCGCTCTTCCTTAGTTGCTACTTGTAGTACGGCTGCTGAGGCAGCAGCTGCAGCAGCTTTATTCTGAGATGGTGTATCAACTTTCTTAATATCGTTCGAGAAATCAACCGTTACAGTTTCCTCGCCTTGTTTTTCTTGAGGTTCATACTTATAACCCAATTGTGCGATCGACACAAACGATTCGCGGATGGCACCATGGTAGGCAAGCTTGAAATCTTTTTCTCGCGAGGTCCCTTCCAGCGCTTTGAACGCGGTAGCTCCTGAGCAGTCGTTCAATAATATTGTCAGCCTGGTGCTGAGTAATTTAGAATTCTTTTCCAAATCGACATAGGCTCCCAGACATTGTTGATTGGCCAGATCGGCGGGTAAATCATCCTCATAGACCACGTTGAATCCCTCCTGAGTAAACAGGTACTTAATAAGTGTACTGGTCTGATAATGATTTTCAATTCCCTTGAAAGCATCAAATTTTTTGGGTACCACTATATATTTGTAAGAATTCAGCTGTGCCCTAACAGATCCGGTAAGGCCGAGAAAAAGCAATATGATTATCAGTTTATTCATCACGTTAAAATGAGATCAATTAACGTGCCAAGATATGATATTTATACCGAATTGAAAAGAGGCATAATGACTGGCGGCGAGATTTCTGTAGCCAAGTAAATTGTCGCCCATAATGTAGAAATTCACCGGTCCGGCCTGAAAACTTGCCGCAAGACCAATGTTCGTAAGGGAAAATTTGTCTACGGTATAACTGCCTCTCAGGGCAACGGCATTCCCAAATCTTCGTTGGTAGAAAGCCGTGACCGCTACCTGTGGTCCACGGGGTCTGTTTATGGCATAAATCTGACCACCAACACTGTTTTTATAATTGAGGTTGTTCTCTCTGTTATTGGTTGAATAGTCACAATCGCACCATTCTCCTTTAGGTCCGCCTTGACCAAAATTATGGCGTATGGCGCCATAAAATTTTGTAGGCCTGAAGGTAACGTAGTTATTGTTGTTTTCTTCAAAAGGGATGAAGGCTTCTATTTCATCCACGAGATCCTGCCAAAAATCGGCATTAGGATCTGCCAGGGCATCTGGCAATATCAATTCTATGCCTTCAATGGTGGCTCCACCATCAAGTGTAAAATTTCGTATATCTCCACTGTGGTACAACAAACCCAGGTCGAGTACGCTCCCCATTATATAGGTGTTCGAACTGATTTGGTAGGTGAAACCGAGGTCCAGACCCAGGCCAAGATCCCCGCCAAAAAACCCTCTCTTTGTAAAAATTTTTGAAACTCCGGAGACATTGTCTATCGAATCATCGTCAAGAACATCCTTGATACCCTGTAAACCAGAGGTATTGAGTTGCATATTCGATATAAGCGTACTTGCCAAGGTATTGTTTACGCCAGGTGTGGTAACGAAATATCCATCATTTGTGGAGGAGTGAAAATTTAATATCCCTGAATATATTTTACCTCGTGCACCTACTGTCAGATTACGATTCCAATTCCTGTTCCAGCCAAAATGAAAAACATTGAGCAATTCGCCCCTCGTCTTCAGATGGCTGAGATTGAACCTCCTGTCTAGTTGATCTGCATTTCCATCAAAAGCCAATACCGCCAGATCCCTTGGCCAGTAATTGATCCCTATGCCTTCGTTGTAGATCCCAAATGAAAAATAGTTGTCCGGATTATTTCTACCCCTGAATCCCCCATAGAGTACTTCGATCTGATATACCCCGGAAATTTCATCACGGATGCTCAGGCCATTTATGGCCCTGTCTCGTACCTTGTCGTTTATATCCAGACCGTCATTGGCAAAAATATCATTCACCGATAAACCACTGGTTCCTGCCTGGAAGGCAATACCTGACAGCATTGGAATGCCAGCGTGCCAACTATAAGGAGTTTTCATGCCCGGATTAAGCATCAGGGATTGAGGTATTTCCTGAAAATCATATAAGAGCTGCTTGTTCTGTGCATACAAGGAACACAGGCCCCAAAACGAGATCAGCAAAAATATGTATCGCCGTATCATTTTAGTCTGATCCTGAATTTTGCGCTCGATCGCAACAAAACCACCGGCTCTGGCAATGTAGATACACTTGTATTATCGCCAAGGTTTATTCCGGTAAGGCGAATAGATGCTGTATTAGTTATAATACTGATATCCCGACCAGTCGGCGTACCATAAGTAATTTCTCTTTGGAGGATGGCCGTTGGAGCCGCATCGATGGTGAAACTCTCGGTATCAAGCACATTTCCGCCTGTATCGAGGAATTCGATCGTAACATCCAGGGGCTTACTTGTCGTATTTTCCACTTCATAGGAAATTACCCCGTCTAAAACGTTTTCGGCAAAGAATTGTTCTTGAAAAGCACCAAAAATGAAGGTTTGTGTGTAGAAGCCCGGGTCGGTACTGTCGTTGATAAAGTCTTCAGGTATCTCCACAAAAACAAGACTGGCCTCCGCTGTCGGGATTATATTCAGATCATCTATCTGATTAAAATCCTGTTCATCTGAACAGCCCTGCAAGTGAAGCGCGAGTAATGCACCCAGAAAAAGTTTTGAAAGTAATTTCATAGCCATACCCCGTTTAGAGGTTTTCTTCTTTGGTAAAATCAGATAGGGTACTGCATCCCAAAGTATTGTTCTCCCCTATATAACTCTACAAATACGATTTTATTTCACCCAGATCATGGATGATTTTCGCATAATCGTGGATTGGTTCATTATGTACGTTAAAATGCAGGGTATTTAGGCCCACTGCACGCGCTCCTAGGATATCCGCCTCGATATTATCACCGATCATCATAGATTGATCCGCCTTGGTATTTGCCATCTTTAGTGCGAGTTTGAAAATCCCCGGATCAGGCTTTTTCACCCCGGCCATTTCGGAATTAACCACCTGGTCAAAATAATTCAGAATGTTAGACTTTTTGAGTTTTTTTTCCTGTATCTCCTGGAAACCATTGGTGATTATATGTAATCGATATTTCGGTTTTAGATAGTCTAATATTTCAACGGCGTTGGGAATCAAATGATTAAAGGAAGAAAGGTGTTCGATATATTGTTCCGAGAGCAGGTTGATCATCGGATCATCGACCTCGTAATCCACGGCATCAAAAGCCTTTTTGAGTCGCTCATACCTCAATGCCTTTTTTGTGATCCGCTCTTCCCGGTAGAGTTTCCAATACTGTAGATTAAGGGGTACATAAATCGTTAAAAAATCATCAATGTCCTGGTCTATACCATTAGATTCAAAGATCTTTAAAAAGGTAAGGCGGGAATTTTTCTCAAAATCCCATAAGGTATGGTCGAGGTCGAAAAAAACATCAGTTACAACGCTGTTAAACATGAAACTGGACTAAAAGGTTTTCGTATAGTTTAAGCCAGTCTAACTTTTGAGACCCCCCCAGAAGTTCATTGGAAAATACAGTAGTAAACTCACCACGCACCTGCTTCACATTGATATATAAGATCTTTAATGCTTCCAGGATCTCATCCTGTGATTCGTATTGCAATAAGGCATAATCATGTACTGCGAAGGGATGTACCTTTACGGGTTGTTGAATCTCCATATGTATGTCATAGAAATTAAAGGGTGAACAGGTGCCAGCCCTGAATCCAATAACATGTGTATAACCCATACTAAAATCTTCCTTGAATTCTGCTTCTACCAGGTTCCGATAGGTCTGTGGGATGTCGAGCCGATTATAACGCATCCGTGTCTGATTCACAGGCCGGTGAATGACATCAGCAAGGCGCTTTTTTTCTTGTTTTAATAGTTCGAGATCATCGAAAGAACTATAGGAAGCAGCCAGTGATACCCTGCTATAGTCGGCCACAGACTTAATAAGGTAACGAAACTTGTTGTTTTCAGTTGAGACGTTCTTGTCGTAGGTAGAATAATCTGCGAATTGAAAGAAGAAAATACTCTTACAGGGGTATTTCTTGTGAAATTGCATAAGGGTGGTAAAATTGTCGTAGGGATCTTTCCTCATTTTCAAGAGTACCGCAATTCGCTGAAATACCCTTCTGAATTTTAAAGTAACCAAATCGAGCAGCAGGCCGCCAAGACTACGAAATATCCCCCTAAATGCAAAGCAGTGCGACGCGGTAACATCGATTAGTGACCTATATCGGAAGCTTCTCTTTTTTGATGTGATTTCCGGAAATCGTTCTTGCAGCTGTTCCAAAAGCTTGAATGCCCAAAGATCCACAACAGGCAGGTGCAGGAAATCGTGCTTATATGCGATACTAGCTGTGGGTGGAAAACGTCCATGGATGTCCTTCACAAAAGGCAGATACTCTTCATATCGGCTCAACAAGAAAAAACTGGCCGCGAAAATATCATATGGTATACTGCTTCGGGGACCAGCGGAAAAAAAACATGGAATACCCTCCCACTTCTCTAATTTAATATCAAATTGATTGATCCCTTGTTCGAACAACAAGTCATTGCTTCTTATGAAGAATTCGTTTTGTAGCGGTTGTTTGGTATAGGTGATTTTAGGGCCGGTATGTTTTATAAAGTCTTCCACAAGCGTGGTGAATTTTATCTCTATCCCCAACACCCTTCCAAATAAGTGGCGCATGGTATAGCTAAAACGGGGGCTGATTTTATGCGTATAGATCAGGAGCATGAGGGCAATAGCTTATTATCAGCAAAACTAAAATACGATTCCTGAGTAATGATCAAATGATCCAGGACCTTAATTTTTAGTGTTTTGGCTGCTTTCACAATCTGTTGAGTGAGCTCTTTATCGGCCTGGCTGGCTTGAAGTGTTCCCGAGGGATGATTATGAGCTAAAATCAGAGAAACCGCTCCCAGATCCAGGGCTTTTTTCATCACAAGGCGGACATCCACCAGCGTGCCCGTTATACCTCCCTTGCTTAGCTGGAAACGTCTAAGCACTTTATTGGCATTATTGAGATAAATGATCCAGAATTCTTCATGATTAAGATCTGCAAGCTCTGAACGCAAAAGCTCATAAGCCATCGAACTATCTTTAACCAACTGCTTTTTAGGTAAGGTAGAAAGACCTTTTCGCCTGCCTATTTCCAGAGCTGCCACAATAGCAATTGCTTTTGCTTCACCTATACCTTTGAATCGCATCAGTTCATCCACGGAAAGCCTCGAGAGGGCAGAGAGATTATTGCCGGTGTTATGCAGTATGCGCCTGGCCAGTTCAACGGCCGTTTCCTCCCGGTTCCCGGATCCAATCAGTATGGCGATCAATTCTGCATTCGTTAGTACCTTTCGCCCCTGGTATCTGAGTTTCTCTCGGGGTTTATCGGCATCAGACCATTTGTTGATAGAGAAGGTGACCGACTTTTGTTGCATAGTCTAAAGATAATCAACTAATATTGTTATTGTAAATATCTATTTCTATTTCAAATATCTATTGCAGTGAAGTCAATTTTTGATCAAAAAACTTATGAGGATGTATTAGAGCGTTTAGATCTTCTCACCGAAGAAATCACCGCGCAATGGGGAAAAATGGATGTTGCACAAATGCTAAGTCATTGTCAGCAACCACTTGCAGTTGCTTTGGGAAAGAAGACATTAAAGAAACCCAATCTGTTGATGAAGTGGCTGTTTAAAAGTTTCAAGCCCGCACTATATAACGATAAGCCATGGAAGCAAAATATGGCCACCGCTAAAGAATATTTGGTGGATTCATCCTGCGATTTTCTGGAAGAGAAAAATAAATTAAGGGCGATGATCGATGAGTTTTATGAGCAGCGTTCAAAATCGGTATGGGACCCTCATCCTTCTTTTGGAGAGTTCACACCTGAACAATGGGGCATGATGCAATTCAAGCATTTAGATCATCATTTGAAGCAGTTTGGGGTTTAGGCAAATAAAATTGCCCCGGTAGTACACCAGGGCAATGTTAGTTTATAAAGCTTAGTTGCTTTTTGATTAAGAGCCACTTTCGGGAACGGTCACTTTCTTCATTTCTTCACTTTGCTTTTTGATGCGCTCTTTGCCGCGTTGGATAACTTCTTCGAGTTCATCGAGCTTTTCTTCGGCTTTTTTAATTTTTTCCTCTTTTTGTTTCAGGATTTCATCGTCAACAGACCCTTCCTCACGTTGTTTCCTTACCTCCTCTTTGGCATCTTTTACACGGATCCTGCCCTCCTTAACAGCTTCTTCATTTTTACTGAGTTTTGCTTCGGCATCAGTCAATTTCTCCTTGGCCAACTCTGCCCGGTACTGCCCAAATTCACGGCCAGACATGTCACCTTTATTTTTGCCATATGCATTACCCTTGTTGCTTTTTTCCCGAACTTCTTTGCTGATTTCCTCACCCATATCATCCTCATCTACCGGTTCTAGCTTGTTCTTCTTTTCTTTCATTGTCTTCTCTCCTTTCCCCTTGATCTCAGCAGATTTACCTTTGACCTTACCATCAGCCTTTTCCTTGGTTTTCTCGACTTTATTACCATCATCCTCAACTTCATCTTCTACTGCTTCAATGTCACTGCTCACTTTTTCTTTCTTTGCCTTAGCTTGGTTCTTTTTATCCTGGGATTTACCCTGCGCAAAAACCGTTGATCCCGACATCAACATCATCAACATCGCTAATCCCATTATATATGTGAATCTTCTCATCTTTTCTAATTTTTAGTTAAATGCTGTCTAATGCTTTAAGAGCTTCCTGTAATTCTTCTGCTTTCTGGTCTACTTCGGTAGCGGTTTCTTCAATTTGCTTTTCGATAGTTTCCACTTGTTCGATCATTTGATCGATTTCCTGCTGCTCCTTTTTGGTGTCCCGGCATGATATGATGCCTACCAACAGGAACAGGCCTGCTAATAACGTGATTTGTTTCATAGTTAAAATATTAGTGTTTAAAGTATAAGCGGACCTAAATTACTGAAAATCGAATATTTATCCGAATAGTCCGTCAAATAGTCGATGAAGTTCAATACCGCCATAGTTTCCTGAACTCATTAAGAGAAGTACAACGTTATTATATTCCAATTGCTCTAAAAAGCTGGTAAAATTTCTCGGGTTCGTGAATATTTGGAGATCATCACGCTGAAAGGCTTTAATAATTTGTTCTTTAGACAGTGCTTCTAACCGCTTGATCCGCAATGCTTCTGGAGAATAGAAGACCACGGCAACATCAGCTGATGACATGGTGTTTTCGTACTCTTTCAAAAACTCTGTATTTAAACTACTATAAGTATGCAATTCTAAACAGGCTACTAGCTTCCTATCCGGATATTGTTCCTTTACCGCATTGGTTGTAGCTCCTACTTTACTGGGCGAATGGGCGAAATCTTTATAAATAATTGAATCTTTGCTTTCTGCAATTTTCTCCAACCGTTTTGAGGCTCCCTGAAAGGAGGCGATAGCCTGATAAAAATCATCTTCGTCTACGCCCATGTGCTGGCAGATCCATTTAGCACCGGAAAGATTACTGATGTTATGCTGGCCAAAAATTTGAACAGGAAGCGGACCTTCGGTAGTTTCCAGGTAAGACTGTCCCTGATCTACACTATATTGGTGTGTATTATAAGGTATCCTTCTAATCGCATTTGATGATTCGTTAACGATTTTGAGGACCTCATCGTCTTCTTCATTGAAGGTTATACTACCCCCTTCTATGATCGAATCTACAAATATCCTGAACTGTTCGAGATAATTTTCATAGGTAGGAAAAACATTGATATGATCCCATGCAATACCGCTTAATAAGGCAATATGAGGTTGATACAAGTGGAATTTAGGACGCCTGTCGATGGGAGAAGACAGGTATTCATCGCCTTCTAGCACTATAAAATCGTTGTCCTCTGTCAGATGAACCATCCGGTCGAACCCTTCAAGTTGAGCTCCGACCATATAATCGACCTTTATATCGTAGTAATTCAGCACGTGCAAGATCATCGAGGTGATGGTGGTTTTCCCATGACTGCCCCCGATAACAACCCTGGTCTTATCCCGGGATTGCTCGTATAGAAATTCGGGATAGGAATAGATCTTCAGACCGAGTTTCTGGGCCTTTTGTAACTCTTCATTATCTTCTTTCGCATGCATACCCAGGATCACCGCATCCAGATCTATATGGATCCTCTCAGGAAACCAACCCATTTTTTCGGGTAATAGTCCGGCAGCTGCCAGCCTGCTTTTTGAGGGCTCGAAAATTACATCATCGCTGCCGCTTACCTCATATCCTTTATGATGTAAGGCCAGGGCCAGGTTATGCATTGCACTGCCGCCAATCGCGATAAAATGGATTCGCATATATAATTATTTTCAGCCGCAAATATAGCCAAGAAAAGTCTTTATCAGTCGGGAATTAAAGGGCCGATTCTTCCTATCTTAGCTCAAAGGATACTTGAATAATAACGCGGAGACATATTATGGCACATAATATTGAGGATTTGGAAGCAAGGGAATATTTTCCGGGATTTCTCGGTAAAATGATCCATACCCAGCATATGACCATCGCCTTCTGGGAGGTTACCGCAGGGGCGGAGGTCCCCGAACATGCTCACCACCATGAACAAGTGTTACATGTCCTGGAGGGACGTTTTGAATTTACACTCAACGGGCATACCTCAACCTATGAAAGCGGTGATCTTGTTGTCATTCCACCCAATGCTGTGCATAGCGGAATAGCGAGAACTGCCTGTAAACTAATGGATGTTTTTAGTCCGGCTAGAGAAGATTATAAGAGATGAATATCAGTTTCGAAGGAAAAAAAGCCCTGGTAGGAGGGGCAAGTGGAGGAATAGGGCTAGCTATTGCAAAGCAGCTTGCAAAATCCGGTGCACAGGTTACATTAGTTGCCCGGAATAAGGCAAAACTTGAAAGAATAAAAGAAGAGCTGGCTTGTGACCAGCTTCAACAACACCAATATCTGGTGGTAGATTACAACGATTTCGATTCTTATCGAAAAAGTCTCATTGACTTCTTTAGAGAGCATTCCGTTGATATTCTCATCAACAATACCCAGGGGCCGGCCGCCGGAGGAGCTATCGAGAAAAATATTGATGATTACCAACAGGCCTTCGATCTCCTGTTCAAAACTGCTGTACTCACTACCGAACTGGCTCTGGAACAAATGATCCACCAGAAGTGGGGGCGTATCATTAACGTTGCCTCCGTATCGGTAAAGGAACCCCTGTCTTACCTGGTACTTTCAAATTCTATCAGAGCAGCAGTAGTGACCTGGGCCAAGAGTTTGGCAATGGATGTTGGTCCGTTTGGCATTACGGTAAACAGCATCCTGACCGGCTTTTTCGACACCGAGCGTCTGGGGCAACTAAATCGTAAAAAAGCAGAAAAAATGGGTGTTCCCGAAGAAGAGGTGACCAGGGCCATGGAAGAACTTACGGCACTGAAGCGGATTGGCAATCCTGCGGAATATGGTTATTTGGCTGCTTTCCTGGCTTCCGAACAGGCCTCCTTTATCACAGGGACCTCCATTCCTATCGATGGGGGTTACCTTAAATCTCTATAGGCGGTCGATTGCAAGTTTCTCCTTTAATGCCGGCTTGAGATCCGGACTGAGCTTTAATGACTTGTCTATCCACATCATCGCTTCATCTTTATTCGATTTCTTTCGATATATCTTAGCCAGCCGGTAATAGGCCCACTCGAGCGGCACACCGTCTAAGACCGTATATTGCTTCGTATATTCCTTCAGATGCAAAATGCCACGGTCCATTTCAAGATCTAACTCGCTACAGATCTTTCCGATTTGATAATTGAGCTGATTCCTTTCAATGACTTTTAGATCATCGAGAAGTTTTAAGGCTTCTATATAGTTTTTTCTTGCCTCATCCTGCTCACCATCATATTCATAGACATATCCCAGGGCAAGGTATCCGTCTATGGCTGAAAGTTTTTTAAGCGCATTTGCATAGTCATAGGCTTTGGTCATACTTCCTCCCACAACGCCAGGCAGCGACACATAAAGATCGATCAGTGCCCAGTGTGCACCCAGGTGATCAGGAGCTAAGACCAAAGTCTTTTTAAAACTAGCCTTGATCCTGCCCAACAAGCTCAGGGCTATAAACGGATTGCTATTCTGTGCCTTTTTTGCAAGTACACCTCCATACCTGAAGCGATATTGGGGATCTTGTGGATAATCGATGGTCAGCTCCCGGTAAACATCCATAGCCTTATCCCATTGAAGCTGATAGCCATATACCTCCCCCAGCATACTTCTGAGCCTGGCATCCGGTTTGGTATCCAGAGCTTCCAGCAGTGCATTCTCTGCTTTCTCATAGGCCCCGGCAGCTATATACTGTTCGGCGATCACCAAGGTATTTTGGGCCGACATAAGTGCAGGATAAACCGAGAACACAAGTATTATTATCCAACGCATAGCTCTGGTATTCATGGCCTGTTAGTCGGGTTACAGAAGTAAAACTTAATCCTTACCCGGCAAGTCTTTTACTTGTATATTTAAGTTCAATAAGAACTACAAGTGACCTATTTCAAATCAATTTTTAAAAACAAACTCAAATTCAACACCCGCTTGGGTATAGCTATGATCCTGTTGATTGGAATACCTCGTTTTATAATCGTATTACAAGCCAACGCTACAGGAAATTACAGCTATACTTCAATGATATTCGTTTTTATGATGTTAATCCCGCTCCTCCTGCTGAACAAAAACGGCAGGAGGTTTATCGGTATTAATAAAACGGACAAGATAATGGCTTTGGTATACAGTTTTTCTCTTGGGATTATAATGTGCTTGCTGGTTTTTTTAATGGGAATGCTATTGTATGGACATACAGACAGCAATTGGTTTGTGTATATATCCAATTCATACAGAACCAATTTACCAGATGATCTGACAGGCGTAAGATTTATTTATTTTGCCATATTCGGGTCGATCAGTATGTTTTTTAGCCCCATTGGTGAGGAATTGATGTATCGGGGCTTTATTCACCAATGTTTCGAGCAGCGCTTTGGATCACAAGGAGCTTCGCGAATAGACAGTGCCGCCTTCGCTATTACCCATCTGGCTCATTTCGGAATACTCTACACCATTACCGGTTGGATCATTAAACCTATACCAGCCATCATATGGATACTGGCTATGTATTTTGTAAGTCGGGTCTTTTTTTTCTGCCGAAAGAAATCTGCCAGCATTTTGGGAGCGATAATCGCGCATGCGGGATTTAATCTGGCGATGACTTATTTCATTTTCTATTTTATACTGTAGGTAGTGGGTTTGAAGATATCTCGGTGTAGCAGAAGTATCCGAGAAAATTGAGTGCTTCAACGTCCCAAAAAGAATTCTTGTTTAAATCTTAACGGTTATGGGCTATGGCTTTTTACGGACCGGTGGATATTTCGCAAAGACTTTTGAAACGATCTCTATGATCTTCCGTTCACGGGTTATTGGGCTGGCTTTTTCGTTCAGGTTACTAAGGGTTATCGCTTGCCAGAACAATTGATTTTTCTGGCTGTCCACAAAGTCGAACACCAATTCCCTTTCCAGTGCATTTCCTCCCAGGGGAACACCGACAGACACCCCTCCACCTACATTGCTCCCTGTGCCTCCAACCCCGACCCCAAGTGAACTGTTTTGGGGTTTTAGATAAGCCTGACTCTGAATATTGATCAGGAATTCGGGTTCCTCAGAGAGCTTTATCCCCTTAACCTGCATCAGCGAGTCTACAGCATCGAGCAGGCGCTGGTTATCCAGGTTACTCAGGCCTGTTTCCATGTCGGAAAAATAGTTATATGTCCTGTACGCAGAAAAGTCCGTATCAGGATCATAATCATAATTTACCTGAACAGTAGCACAAGAGAACAGGCACAAGAGAAGACCGGTAAATACAAACTTATTCATCATTCCTGATTTATATAAATGTAACGCAAAATCACATTCATTATGATGGAATTTATTTAATTATTGAGCGATTTCCAAAGAAGGTCTTTCAATTCCTGCAATCCGGATTGTGCCACAGACGAAATAAATACAAAAGGAATATCGATAAAGTCTTTTTCGAGTTCTGCTCTCATTTCATCGGTGAGTTCATCATCGAGCATATCCGATTTGGATATCGCAATAATGCGCTCTTTGTCGAGCAATTCAGGATTATAGCGTTTCAATTCATCAAGCAAGATGTCATATTCTTTGCTGACATCACGGCTATCGGCAGGAATCATAAACAATAGAACGGCATTGCGCTCAATATGCCTCAGAAAGTAATGACCCAGGCCTTTGCCTTCGGCCGCCCCTTCGATAATTCCCGGAATATCGGCCATAACAAAGCTCTTAAAATCCCGGTATGGGACGATTCCCAAATTAGGTTTCAGGGTTGTAAATTCGTAATCGGCAATTTTTGGCTTGGCCGAACTGAGGACCGAGAGGAGGGTAGATTTACCGGCATTTGGAAATCCAACAAGGCCTACATCGGCAAGTACTTTTAGCTCAAGAACAAGTTGTTTTTGAGAACCTTCGAGCCCTGGCTGCGCATAACGCGGTGTCTGATTTGTTGGAGACTTGAAATGCCAGTTCCCACGTCCTCCCAAACCACCTTCAAGAATAATTTTTTCCTCCCCATCTTCGGTAATCTCGAACAATATCTCGTTCGTTACAGTGTCGCGAACCACAGTTCCCAAAGGTACTTCGATGTACTCATCTTTACCGCTGGCACCGCTGCTCCTGCTCTTTCCACCGGCTTCACCATGCCCCGCCTTAAAGTGTTGTTTGAATTTGAAGTGATAGAGCGTCCATAGGTTTTTATTACCCCTGATAATAATATGTCCGCCTCTTCCGCCATCGCCACCGTCGGGTCCGCCCTTAGCCTCAAATTTTTCCCTTCTAAGATGAGCAGACCCTTTGCCACCGCGACCCGAAGTCACATGCACTTTCACATAGTCGACAAAATTACCTTCAGTCATAGGAGTGAAAAAAATAAGTATTATTTGAAATCGAATACAGCAGCTCAGCTGGCAGGTATAATCACTTATACGGTTTCCAGGGCATCGATCACCTGGGTCAGTCGGTTGGTGATCTCCTCTATTGCTCCGATCCCATCCACGCTGTGGAATTTATTCTGTGCTGTGTAGTATTTTTTTAAAGGGGCTGTTTTTTGATTGTACTCATCAAAGCGGTTCCTTATTTTATCAGGGTCCTGGTCGTCTGTTCTCCCGCTCTCTTTTCCTCTTTCAAGCAAACGTTCCAAAAGCACCTCATTATCCGCTTCGAGGGCAATAGTCGCATCGATTTGCATATTTTTCGATTCCATCAAATGATCCAGCGCCTCGGCCTGGGCTTCTGTTCTGGGGAAGCCATCAAAAATAAATCCATTGGCTTCCGGAAATTTCTCCACTTCATCCCTTAGCATTTTGATAGTGACCTCATCGGGTACAAGATCTCCTTTGTCGATATAAGACTTGGCCAACTTCCCAAGTTTAGTTTCCCCCTTGATGTTATAACGGAAAACGTCTCCGGTCGAAATATGCCTCAGGTTGTATTTTTCCTTTAAATAGGATGCCTGAGTGCCCTTGCCTGCACCTGGCTTCCCGAATAGGACTAGATTTATCATTTGCTTTTTTGTTAATTGATAAACAGATCTTAAATT
>JBDNAQ010000254.1:0-2559 GCA_039768345.1 Flavobacteriaceae bacterium | reverse complement strand
TGGACCCGGATAAAATTGCTTGGCAATTTACTTTCAAAAGTTTTTAGCGTCTTAAAAGCACTGATAATGCTACCGTCTTTCAAAAAGAAATCGGTGGTATTATTATCGGCCTTAAGGTAGAGAATCTCATCGGTATCCACATACTGAAAGTCTTTATAGGATTTCAGACAGATGGTGTGTGGCTCCCGCTCCGTGGGGATTTGTTTAAATAATTTCATCACGGTTTTCCGGATATCGAATTCGTTGTAGGGGAGAATCCAGTAATCAAAAAAGTTATTCTTGATCGCCTCATAGGCGTAGCGTTCTGAATTGGAAATGCCGATTAGAATGGGTATTTCTTTGACGTATTGATATAGTTCGGTAATCATTTGAAAATAGTCTACCGCCTTATCGTTCAGGTGGACAAATACGATGTCGGGAAGATGTTTTAAAATGGTATTCATTCCTTCCTTACTGTCGGCGGCCCCACCCAGATAGATAAAATCGCCATATTCTCCAAGGTAGCTCTGAAGCTGAAGATTGGAGTTCATATTCGAGTCTATGACAGTATAAGAATATTCCATCTCGGGTATTTGGGTACAAAGTAGTGATCCTTCGGGAAATATTACTGTGTATTTACCATAGAATATTTATGGTTTCATGCTATAACCCATTGAGAATCAATATATTTGAAGGAAAATTCCCGCAAGTGCTATAAGCAAAATAGTGATCTACTGATCTGTGGTGTATTCGAATGCGCCTAAATCCGGGTCCGGAGTACGGTCGGTTCCCAGGATGTCTAATGGGACCCTTAGGGCCGTTTCTATATCAGCTGTATCACGGGCAGATGATTCTGGCTCCAGCCTAAAATCGTTCCGGGCGGTGTTCAGGAAGACCGGATCCTCATTTAAGATGATGTTGGTGTAATAAAGATCGTTTTCAAAATCGTACAAAGGGTCATTTTCAGTTTGTCCGCCCCCATCATTAAATTTGAGCAGAACATCTGAAAAATTGAAATTGAATGCAGTATTTTCATCGGAACGCAGGCTGAGCTCTCTGGGAGTATTACCATAAATTATACAATTGGAAAACATTGCGTTTTCCAATGGCCCAATAACGATTTCTCCTGAGGCAGTGCTGCCAAAATTACTCAGTTGCAGGGCAGACCCTGTCCGAAAGCTGCCACTCCAATAATTGGCAAATGTACAATGCAAGAACTCATAATTTCCGCCTATATCGCACAGGAGGGAGGCTTCACCAGCGTTCCCCAGGACTACATTCTCTGCCAGTATTCCAGTATTGCGCCCCCAAAGGTTTACCGTCCCACTATTATATATCTGGCTGTTTTTGATGGTCAGTGTGGGTTCGGAGCCCATCAGACCCTCCACGAGCAAACCAACTGTGGCATTTTTAATGGTGCAATGGTTTATTTGAGCATTGAGGCTTCCCGGTGCCAGCCACAATGTACCCCATTGTCCTGCGATTTCCGAAAATTCCGGTTCGAGCCGATCACCCTCAAGGATTACCTGATTCTCCATCAATTCCTGATCGGTGCTTAATTCTCCGTTGATATTAATACTGGCACCTTCACCTATCAGAATACCTGAATCTTTGTGAAAATGGATCCGTGAACCGGCCTCCACCATGAGCGTATCGTTTTCATCCACCGCAGCATATCCATAGATGACATAAGGTTTTTCCCTCGTGAAATCTAACTGGCTGTTTTCCAGGATAAATCCTTCTACACTGATTTCGTTTCCCTCAGGATCCAATCCGATTACAATAGATTCTTTTGTACCATCGGCCAGAACAGAAGGGAAAAGGAAGATCGCATCTTTAATCAAGGTCACCAGAGGGATCCGCTGTTCCGATGTGCTGCTGATAAATAACAGAACATCTGTATATAAAAATTCATTCTGATTAACCTGGCCGATATCGAAAGTTGTTTCTATAAAGATGAATATACTGTCGCGGGCCATTATCGTTACATCTTCAAAGACCTTTCCGGCCTCTCCATCCACATTCAATCGGTAATTACTGCTGAGACCTTGTTCGAGCTGAACACTGGGTATAAGAATGTCATCGCCGGTTCTGTTATAGACTTTAAGGGTATAGGTACTGCTCCCAATATTGGTAAATACTGTATCGAGGTAAACTGTATCTTTTGAAAACTCCAATCTTCCGCCACTTTCACGGTACTGAAAATCCTTGCGGCATGAAGCACTATATGCGAGGATAATTATCAGGACTATATAGATAAGGGGTCGATACAAAACGCTATGCTGTTTTAGGGATTAATCTCAAATAGAGAACGTAATTCTTCTGAAATTCGCATAGGCTTCAATTGGGCAGCGCTAAGTAAACACCATTCGGTTCTCGATTCAACCAATAATGCATCGGTTTCTCCATGTCTCATCTCCACCACTCTGACCGAAATAGCACCTCTTGTCTCTGCGATAAAAGTCCTGATCCGTATGGTATCGCCTAACCTGGCCTGACCCCTGTATTGAACATGATGACTCACTACCACCCAGACAACCTCTTCTTTTATTCGATCTGAGACCCGTTTTTCCCAATGCT
>JBDNAQ010000253.1:0-4204 GCA_039768345.1 Flavobacteriaceae bacterium | reverse complement strand
TCCCAGGCAGGGATTTCTTTATTGCGCTCAGTCAGGACAGAACCTGGTGGTAATATACCTAATTCCATCTGGCGTTTGAATATTTCTTCCCGGGCCTTGTCCCAACCCATGTCAAACTTACCCTTGTACTTATCGATGTATTCCTTGGGCGCATGATGAGGGGCGTGCATACCTCCCGGTGCCCAGAACATAAAGAATGGGCGATCTGGAGCTATAGATGCATGACCAGTCAAATAATGTGTTGCTCTATCAGATAAATCCGTCGAAAGATGATAGTCTGGGTTTCCGCGTGAGGGCTCAATTGGCTCATGACCCGCCCACATGACCGGAGTAAAGTTATTTGCATCCGCAGCCATGAAATTGTAAGTGTGATCGAAACCATCATTCGTAGGCCAATAATCAAAGGGTCCTACCTGATGTGTCTGGAAACCTGGCGTATGGTCCCATTTTCCCAGCGCGTATGTTGTCCATCCTCCTTTCTGAGCAATTTTGGTTACCTCCTGGGCCTCCATCGGCACACGGCCTGCGTAGCCAGGGAAACCCATAGCAGATAGCGCGTGAGATCCCATACCGATTGAATGCGTATTCCGACCCGCAAGAATAGCGGCACGGGAAGGAGAACAAAGGGCAGTGGTATGGAAGTTGTTGTACAAAAGCCCTTCCTTAGCCAGCTTGTCTATGTTCGGTGTTTCAGTCAGACCACCGTAGGATCCGAGTTGCCCATAACCCACATCATCGAGAAGAATGATCAGGATATTGGGATCCTCACCTGTAAAGGTTGGTACTGCCGGCCAGTCTTCTTCGGAATCCTCAAAGGTCTTGGCAATTTTTCCTTTGAATCCAGCCATTCTCGGATCTTCTTCCTTCGAGGCATCTTGTTTCTGTTGGCAAGCAAATATAAAAAACACGCTAAAAAGTAAGATTAAATAGTTTTTCATTTCAATATAATTTTATCTGTTATTATTCATTTATAAATATGTAATCCTTCCCTGGGTTGTCTATAAATTTTGTCAGACCTACCCGTTTCCTTAACCACCATTCTGTAGCATATGCTTCAGCAATTCCTGCGATGGTTTACCGGTTTCCAACAGGCTATATTTTCTTTGATAAAGCAGGATTGCATTTTCCGTAGCCGGTTGCATCTGACCGTCAATGTTACCGGGATCAAATCCCATTCGCATCAACGACTTCTGTACTTCCAGGACTGTTCCGGATTCAAAACTTTCCTGATTAGCCTCTAGTATTTTCAGGCGTTCCATCTCAGCTTCTTGCTGCTCTTTCTGTAGTCTCTCACGTTCTGCCTGTTGTCTCGCGTAAGCTTCCCGCTGCGCTTCCATCTGTTTTTTTTCTTTAGCCCCTCTTGCAAGGCCCACCACACCACCAATTATAGCACCAGTCTGTGCACCATCTCTTCCTCCTACTAATGATCCGAGTGCCGCACCCCCTAAGGCTCCACCAAATGCTCTGCCCAATACCTGGGCCTGTAATGATGATTGAAATACTACGCCAAACATAATCAAGGCCATAGTAAAAATGATATTTCTTTGTACTGTTTTCATAGCTCTACCTTTTTTCCGTTTTTCCAAATCTCTTCACTTGTTCCCCCATCTGTCCGGGTAAAAATGATTTTGCCATCGGGCTCTCCGTTAACAAACCGGCCTTTTGCCACCTCTCCATCTGCTGCGGTATAGACGCCTTCACCATGAGGTTTCCCTGCTTTAAATGCCCCTTCATATTTTTCTCCTTCAACAGTCTGGAGGATTCCTATACCTTCTGCCAGTTCATTTTTGAATTGCCCCTTATAGATATCACCATTAGGCAGCAACAATGTTCCCTGCCCTTCACGTTTCCCGTCAACAAATTCTCCGAAATACTCCTCCCCTTCAGGCGTTATCTGATGGCCTTCTCCATGGGGGAGGTTATTTTTCACTTCCCCTTCATAACTACCGCCTTCCGTAAGAGTGGCTTTGATATAGCCGTTCATTTGGTCGTGCCTGAAGTCGCCTTCCGCACGGCTCTTATCCGGAAAAATCAATACTCCACGGCCATGCATTTCACTATTTTTAAAATCTCCGTTGTATTGTGCAAAACCATCCTCGACCTCAAAATAGAGCTTTCCCGTTCCTTCGGCCTTGCCGTTGGCCATTGTTCCTGTAAAACGTCCAACTATTTTTCCATCTTCCAGCCAAACAAGTACCCCGTTGCCAGAAGCCTTTCCATCGTCCTTGCATGTGCCAGACCAGCTAATGATCTCATTTCCTCTTGGATCGGAATTCCAAATACCACAACCGGTAATAGGGTCCTTGAGCCAGGTACCTTCCTCACTAGAATTGTTACTTTTCTGGGCATACGTCCCCGGCATCGTGTTCATTGCAAACACCACTGTAAAAATTATTATCAGGATTTTTTTCATAATCTTCTATTTCATTGAAAACAGCCTAACAAAAGACAGGCTGTTTTTTTGAGTTATTTTCTAATCTCCAACTATTACAGTAAGTTTCTCCAACGTCTTGTTTTCAAACGGTACTGCATAAGTATCCTCTATTATAGGGGAACCTGTGTCCTGCCCTACATCAAAAGTTTCTTCAATACTATAGGTAGCAGGTATGGTCTTAGGAATGAACACCTTACCTACACTTTTATTGTTGATGAAGATTTCAGCATCCCCTTTAAACTCTCCCGTTTTGGTGAATACCATCTTCAACTCCGATTTTCCTGCAGGAACTTCTTCAGAAGACATCAACACGGTACGGTGGCCAATGTAGTTGTACACATATACCAGTTGGTTATCCAATACCATCAAGGCATAGCCCGAAGTTCTACCCCCAGCAGTTACCAGTACACCATCACCTCCTGTTTTAGGTACATCTACCTCTGCGACCAATTGATGAGATTTGTTCTTTACCGGTGGCGCTACGGATTCATGAACCCTGATGGCAGCAGGTGGCCAATACACTAATTCTTTATCCTTAGGTGCCGCACGTGCCTGCATTTTCGCCAATCTTGGACCTACATCCCCATCGAGCGGAAGCACGTTGTTTTTCATGGCTTCTTCCACAAATAATGCACGTAACTCGGCTAATTTCTCCGGATACTTGTCTGCCACATCATTACTCTGAGAGAAATCTTCACGCAGGTTGTACAATTCCCATTTATCGTCTTCCAAAGTTCCTTCGGCATTTAGCACCCAGGGCCTTTTCTGACGGTGCAGGGTTACTGCGGTCCAGCCATCCGCATAAATTGCCCGGTTGCCAAAAAGTTCATAATACTGTACCGTTCTGGTGTCTTTTGCATTTGGTGTATTGAAGGTATAATTCATGGGTACGCCATCAAACGGCATCTGTTTAAATCCATCTATCACCTCCGGAGCCTGTACTCCTGCAGCTTCAAGGATCGTCGGGGCAATATCAATAATATGATGATATTGTTCTCTTATCTGACCATTATTTGTTTTATCAATTCCTTTTGGCCAGGATATCACCAATGCATCGGCATTTCCTCCTCTATGAGCAGATTGTTTGTAATATTGGAAAGGAGTATTCCCCGCTTGGGTCCAACCGGCAGTTACGTGCCATACGCCCACTTTGTTCCCCCATTCGTCCATATACTGGGCATTCTCCTCATAGGGAATATTAGGTACACCGTTGAAAAAGCCGTTTTCGTTATAGGTGCCGTGTAAGCCACCCTCGCCAGAACCACCATTGTCCGAGGTGAAGATAACCACCGTATTATCCAACTCTCCGATCTTTTCCAGGTATTCCAAAACACGACCAAATTCATAGTCGGTATAAGCCAGCTGACCTGCAAAGGCTTCCATTTGCCTTTCATACAGTGCCTTTTCCTTGTCATTTAAAGTTTCCCAGGCTGGAATAGTCTCATCACGGGGAGAGAGTTTTGTTCCCGCGGGTACGATTCCCATCTCTAACTGATTTTTCAGGATCATCTCCCTTGCCTTATCATAGCCCATACTGAACTTTCCTTCGAACTTCTTAATCCAATTCTTCGGTGCCTGGTGGGGTGCATGAACTGCCCCGGTTGCCCAAAACATACAGAAAGGTTTATTCTGGTCAGACGCCCTTAACATGGAGATCCAGTTGATCGCCGTATTAGCCATATCTTCATTTACATGGTAACCTGGTTGATCGTAGTTGGGTTGCATGGGGGTATGGTCCATCCACATAATGGGATTAAAGTTGTTCATATC
>JBDNAQ010000252.1:0-5527 GCA_039768345.1 Flavobacteriaceae bacterium | reverse complement strand
TCTTTAAAAGTATAGCGCTGCTCTTCCAGATCGATCTCCATATCAGCATCGAGCTGAAGTGAATTTTTATCGAGATAATTCGTTCCCTCCATCGTGAAAGTAACGATGGCTTCCATATTGGTATGAAGACTCGAGATCTTTTCCGAAAGGTCACCACTACCCAAAAGCCCAAGTTTTTCGATCGTAAGTTCGTATTCGGTTATTTGGTCCTTTATTGAGAATTGGGAATCCGTGATCTTATAAGACCGAATCGATACTACGGTACTGCCTTCGTCCGAATTGCTCTGATCTTGTCCCCCTGATTCACGGAAAATATCGTAATTGGCCACACCTTCTTTGTTTATCAAGAGTGCAGCTATGGCTTTGTCTATTTCGATGTCCTGGATCTCTATCGGATCATCAACGCTCTGAAACAGCTCTTTGATACCCAGTGCAATTTTCACATTGGCGGCATAGAACAGTGTGTCGCCGGCAAAAGGTTCAGCATTTATCAGGCTAACCTCATTCATACTAACGCCCAGCAGAGGAAAATTCCGGTACAGGCTAAGCGACATCGAGCTGAAGTTGAACTCCCCGTCAATCCTGTTATTAAGATTGGCTTTCAGCAATTCACCTACCTTGTTTTCCATCAGCGATGGCAGTGCCGCCAGAAGGATCATGATCAGTACCAGGACCAATACGGTAATTCGGATAATTTTCTTTTTCATAAGAGGTATTTCACTATGTGAAATAACAGAAATTTGCTGTAATTATTACTTTTGGGAAAACCTATTCGAAGAAATCACACAGATTTTGTGAAAATCTATCAGATATCGAGCTTGATCTCGCCCCCAACTTTCAGATTGAAACGTTTTCTAAGAATATATACGAAAAGATATAGCAGTGGTGTATCGAGCAGGGCGATAAAGATCTTAAATAGAATTCCGCTGATGACCAAACCTTTAAAGAGGCTCCAGGGGATGACGCCGAATACACATAACAAGCCAACAACGGTGGTGGTATCGATAATCTGGGAAGAAAAAGTAGAGAAATTGTTGCGCAGCCACAAGAACCTGCCTTTTGTAATGCGTTTCCAGAAATGATATATGGCGATATCGACATACTGAGCGCAGAGATACGCCAGCATGGAAGCTAATACAGCCACTGGCGAAAGTGCAAAAACCTTGCTGAATAATTCATCATCCACCGGTGATCCAGCTATTGCCGGTGCAATATCCGAAATAAGTACAATGCCCATCGAGAAAAACGATGCAAAAATACCAGCTGTGACGATTTGATTGGCCTTCTTCTTCCCAAATATTTCGGAGATCAAATCGGTGATCAAAAAGGTAATTGGATAGGGTAATACCCCCACCGAAATCTCAAATAATGGTGCTCCAAAGACAGTTACTTCACCGAATGGATTCCAGTAAAAGAATTTTTGGAATATCAGGTTAGATACCACCAAAGAGGTGATAAACAATGCCCCAAGATAGAGATAGATCTTGTACGCAAGCTTTTTGTCCTTCGGACTCATGGATTAGTGGATCTTAATGGTAAAAGGCATACGCGCCTGGATCCCTTTTTGCTTCAGGGCCGATCTGAGTTCCCCGATAATATTATATATCTCAGGGCCAAGCTCATACTCCAGTACATTTTCTTTTACTTCGGTACTTGCACCTCCGAAGTCTTCCATAAACTTTTCAAAATCGGACTTATATCGGGGATATTTTCTAATGCTATACTCCTCCAGTTCGGCCAATTCCGCTGCTGCTTCCAGCGCTTGCTCCAATCCGCCCAATTCATCAACCAGGCCATTTTCCACAGCATCGATTCCGCTCCAAACCCTACCCTGGGCCAGCTGGTCTACTTCTTCAATCGTCATATCTCTTCCTTCCGCAACCCGACTAAGAAATACCTGATAAGTAGTCTCGATACTTTCCTGCAGATATCCCCTGAATTCGTCTCTCATAGGTTCGAACAACGAATAATCAACCGCATTTCTATTGGTGCCAACCTGTTCTGCATTTATACCTATTTTATCCGCCAGGCCTTTAATGTTAGGTATCGTTCCAAACACCCCTATAGATCCTGTTATCGAGCTTGATTCAGTAAAAATCTTATCGCCTGCAACGGCCAGATAATATCCTCCCGAAGCCGCAACATTCCCTATTGAAACAACAAGAGGTTTTTTGGCCTTGGCCAGTTTAAGCTCCCGCCAGATAATATCGGCTGCAAGAGCATTACCCCCCGGGGAGTTTATTCGAAGTACAATGGCCTTTACATTTTCATCATCGCGGGCCTTTCTTATGGCTCTAATCATTATTCCCTGACCGATGACATTCTGATCACCTTCGCCATAATGGATATCACCCTGGGCAAAGATTATCGCAACTTTGTCTTTCCCTTTTCGCAATTTCTTTCCCTTCTTTGCTTCAGCATATTTGGTTAAACTGATATAATTCAACTCATCTTTCTCTCCCCTATCTGTAGCAGATTTCAGATGTTCTTCATATTGATCGAAATAGAGAACCTCATCGATCAAACCATTTTTTTGAGCATATTCAGGATTACGTGCGCCGAGGGTATCCGCTATCTGATTAATGCTGGCTGTACTTAGATCCCTGCTTTCAGATATTTCCTCCACAACCGTATTCCATATAGAGCCGATAAGTTCCTTTATCTGGGACCGATTCTCTTCACTCATCTCATTGGAAAGGAAAGGTTCAACAGCGCTTTTGTATTTTCCATGTCTCACCACTTCCATCTTCACACCGGTCTTTTCCTGAAGATCCTTAAAATATAAAACCTCAGCCGAGAGGCCTTTAAAGTCCATAATGCCCACTGGGTTTAAATAAATACTATCGGCCACACTCGCCAGATAGTAATCCTTCTGGGTGTAGAAATCGCCATATGCATAGATGAATTTCCCACTCTCCTTAAAATTCTCGAGGGCTGCCCTAATAGCCTGGGTTTGTGCGATACCGGCCATCAGGTAATTGCTATTGATGCTTATGCCTTCGATCTTGTCGTCTTCTTTCGCCACCGCAATGGCATGGAGAATGTCGTCTAAGCCTTGTTCCTTACTAAATAATCCGGCAAATGGTGCTGAATTATCCACACCGCTGTAATCTTTTATCGGATAGGGTGTTTTTAGTTCGAGTATCGAATGGTCCTTTACGGTAATGGCCTCCTCAACATTTAACAGGCTTATGAATATCATGAACATAAAGAACACAATACCCAGAGCGATAAGACTCCCTAGAATAGCGGCCAACAGATTTCTTAAAAAATTCATTTCGAATATAAATTGTGGTGGTCAAATATAACCATTGTTGGTTTCAATAGACCTTTTACTATCATTAGTAGTATTTATGTCAATATTGTTAACAATAATGAGATATATTTTCTGCAGTGACCTCGAAGCAGGGTCTCCTTCTCACTTATGATGTCTGGGTATCGAGAAGTTCTTTTCTTTTGTTTACTTTGCCAAAGCGTATGTCGACAACTAAAACCGTTTATTTTTCGCTCGGCAGCAATTTAGGAAACCGACTGGCACAGCTGCAACGTGCGATTTTTATGCTCGGTTCACGGCTTGGTCCGGTGAACAAGATTTCCTCTGTTTACGAATCAAAGTCCTGGGGTTTTGAAGCCGGGGATTTTCTCAACATTTGCATTGCCGTTGACACGCGGGCCGCACCTGAAACTATCCTGGATCAGCTACTGGAAATTGAAGCTTCCATGGGCAGGAAACGGAGGGATGAGTCGGGCTATGTTTCGCGCAATATTGATATCGATATTTTATATTATGGACAGGAGATCGTAAATAAGCAGGATCTTATAATACCACATCCCCAATTACAAAATCGCCGGTTTGTGCTTAAACCGCTGGCAGATATCGCACCTCAATTCTATAATCCCCAACTTCAAAAAGATACAAGAAACCTGTTGCAGGAATGTAAAGACCGTTCTAAAGTGAATAGAACAAGCCACCTTCTGTTCAAAAGCAGGCATGATCTGTTCGCACAATTACATTTCCTGGCCATCGAAGGTAATATAGGTGCCGGCAAGACCACTTTAGCCGAGAAAATAGCGGATGATTTTAAGGCCAAGCTTATTTTAGAACGATTTGCTGACAATCCTTTTTTACCGAAATTCTACGAAGATCAGTCGCGCTATGCATTCCCGCTGGAAATGTCGTTCCTTGCCGATCGATTTCAACAATTTACAGACGACACCTCCCAATTTGATCTTTTCAAAAATTTTATGGTGAGCGATTACGACGTTTTTAAATCCTTGATTTTTGCCGAAATCACCTTGCAAAATGAAGAGTTCAGCCTTTACAAACAACTCTTCAATTTTATGTATAAGGAGGTGAAAAAACCAGATCTATATGTTTATCTATATCAGGATACCCAGCGATTACTCGATAATATTAAAAAGCGCGGACGTGAATATGAACGGAATATCAGGCCCGATTATCTGGATCAGATCAATAAGGGTTATCTTCATTATGTTAAAACCTATCCCCATAAGAACAGTCTGATTATAGATGTCAGTGATCTCGACTTTGTAAAGAATCCTACTGATTATGAAGTGATTATAAGCAATATTGAAAACCAAATTCTCAACAATTAACTACACCAAAGTCTTCCGGACGCCCAAATGTAATTAACAAGTATTTGGCAAAATTCTTGCACAGTCGAAATAGAATCATTTTCTTGTACCCCTCTTTGAGAAACTAACTAACTCAAACTATATATTCGAAACCCTGATACAGACATCAGGGTTTTTTTTATGGATATCTGATAAGTTGGAGGGAGAAAAAGTAATAAATTCAAGCCTGCGTTTTGTTAAGTTTAGACCAAAGATCCCAAAGGACGACACCGGCACTTACCGCTACATTCAGAGAGTGTTTTGTCCCGAATTGGGGTATTTCGATAACTCCGTGGCATTGATCGACTATCCCCTGCCCCACGCCTTTGACCTCGTTACCAAAGACCACTACATAGCGCTGTTGGAGCTCCGGCTTAAAATTTTGTAGAACAAGGGCGTGCTCGGCCTGTTCTACCGCCAAACAATGATTAGTTTTTTTGAGCTCTTTGATCAGTTCGAGAGCATCTTCCTTATACTCCCAATCCACACTATCAGTAGCTCCCAGTGCCGTTTTGTGAATGTCCTTATGCGGTGGCCGGGCAGTTATACCACAGAGATAGATCTTTTCGATTAGGAAAGCATCGGCAGTTCTGAATATCGAACCGATATTATTAAGACTTCTAATATTGTCCAAAACAACGATAATAGGGCTTTTCTGTGCCTCTTTGAATTGATTGATATCCAATCGGTCCAATTCGCTGTTTTTCAATTTTTTCATTAGAACTACCTATATTTAATTCAAAACAATACGGTCAGGCTTATTTCGACCTCAGCTGAAAGAACGCGCTGTTTCATTTCAAGCAATCCTGACGCTTCGGTCAGGATTAATTCGACCTCCGCCCTAAGAACACTCCGTCTCATTTGAGAACAATCCTGACGCTACGGTCAGGAT
>JBDNAQ010000251.1:0-7006 GCA_039768345.1 Flavobacteriaceae bacterium | reverse complement strand
CGGCCTTTGTCTCTCTTAAAATTCCATTTTTGGAAAATGGAGATCCGGTCTTGAAGCGTGACATCGGTAAAATTGTCCCCGTTATTGTCTATGGGAAGATCATATTTAAAGTAATTTATGCCAAGCATAAGATCGGTAGAGGTACCAAACCCGATCTTGGCCCCTAAATCGAGATTGTATTCGCCATAACCCGTGGCAAATGCATCGGCAACGAATTCGGGCGCAGCCGGAGCATGTTTGGTAATAATATTGATGAGTCCGCCCACCGCTTCGCTACCATACAAGGTTGATGCGGGGCCTTTCACCACCTCGATCTGTTCGATTAGAGAATTTGGAATTCCCGTAAGGCCGTAGACCGTACCCAGTCCGCTTACAATAGGCATACCGTCGATAAGCACCAGGGTATAGGGTCCTTCGAGGCCATTGATATGAATATCCCCCGTATTACAAACATTACAATTGATCTGAGGACGAACCCCGTTTACATTTTGAAGGGCTTCAAAAATACTGGGAGTCGGGTTTTTATTCAGGAATGCAGGCGTATAAACTTCTACCGGAACCGGACTTTCAAGTCGGTTGACAGGTTTTAAAGTACCTGTGATGACATATTCCTCCAGTTCTTCCGAGGCGGCGATAAGCGAAATACTTAAGTTTTTGACAGCTTTGTCAGATACTTTTACTTTTCGCGACACGGGCTGGTAACCCACGGCGGTCACATGGAGCTGATATTCTCCTCTTGGAACATCCTGTATAATAAAATAACCATTTTCATCTGAGGAAGTGCCCAGGCCGCTACTTCCCAAAACAATATTGACAAAAGGAATCGGGGTATTTTTATGAGTAATCCTTCCGGAAACTTCTGTTTGCTGTGCTGAGCAATGCATCATATACAGCAGACACACCAAAAAAGAGGTGCAATATCGAAATGAACTGATGCCGGTTTCAGGGATCACTAGAATATAAATTTAGACAAATCTAAAAATATGTTTTTACAAATAAAAATGTATTTTTGTCAATATTACTTCAGCAAGATGACGCATTCTGAGGAAAACTATCTCAAAGCTATTTTTCATTTGAATAAAGGCGGGGAGAAAGCGGTTTCTACCAATGCCCTGGCGGGCCGGATGAAGACCAAACCTTCATCGGTTACGGATATGATTCGCCGCCTGGCCGAAAAAGGAGTAGTACATTATAAAAAGTACCGGGGCGTTTCGTTAACCGAGAAGGGTAGTCACCTTGCGCTGACGGTGATCAGAAAGCATCGGCTATGGGAGGTCTTTCTGGTAAAAAAGCTGGCATTCAGTTGGGATGAGGTGCACGAAGTAGCCGAGCAATTAGAACATATAAAGAGCGAGCAACTCATCGACAGATTAGATGAACTGCTTGGATTTCCAAAGTTCGACCCTCATGGGGACCCTATTCCGACAAAAGATGGCAACCTGCCATCGGGAGAAAAACAATTACTGAGCAATATGCCAATTCATTCCAAAGGAATTTGTGTTGGGGTTAAGGATTCTTCTTCGGCATTTTTAAAATTTTTGGACAAGAATCAAATCGCCCTGGGCAATAGGATAGAAATGTTGGAAAAAGAGGAATTTGATAATTCGGTTTATGTTCAGGTAGAAGGCAAGCAAATCCATCTTTCCCATGAAATTGCATCGAATCTATACCTAAAAAAGATATAATATGTTAGAGAGGGTCGTAGACTATTTTGAACAACTTAACCCAATCCGGGCAGCGTTTTATGCAACCTTATTTACCTGGGGGTTAACAGCCCTGGGTGCCTCCCTGGTCTTTTTGTTTAAGAAAATGAATCGGGCTGTGCTAGACGGCATGTTGGGATTTACCGGAGGGGTTATGGTCGCAGCCAGTTTCTGGAGCCTGTTGGCCCCTGGCATCGAAATGAGTCCTGGAGAGGGATTTACTAAAGTAATTCCGGCGGCTGTTGGTTTTATGCTTGGTGCGCTTTTTCTTTTTGGTCTCGACAAAGTCTTGCCTCACCTTCATATCAATTTCAGAGAAAGTGAAAAAGAGGGAATTAAAACACCATGGCATAAAACCACCTTGCTTACATTGGCGATTACGCTTCATAATATACCAGAAGGACTTGCGGTCGGGGTGTTATTTGGTGGCGTTGCAGCAGGTTTTGACGGAGCGACCATCGGGGGAGCGGTGGCCCTGGCCCTAGGTATTGGCCTTCAAAATTTTCCTGAAGGTATAGCTGTGGCAATGCCGCTGAGGAGGCAGGGTTTAAGCCGGCTTAAAAGTTTTAATTATGGCCAGGCGTCGGCTATTGTAGAACCCATCGCAGCGGTATTAGGAGCCTGGGCCGTACTTACCTTTCAACCCATCCTGCCCTATGCGTTATCTTTTGCTGCAGGAGCCATGATTTTTGTTGTTGTCGAGGAGGTGATCCCGGAAACACAGCAAGATAAATATACAGATATTGCAACCCTCGGTTTTATTGGGGGCTTTATCATAATGATGTCGCTCGATGTAGGGCTGGGTTAGTCAGTTACTCCATGATATCGGGCATTTCCTCATAGGGAATAGTGTCGATGATATAGCGAAGCGCTTCAATTCTGGCCTCCGATTTTTTATCAGCATCTATGATCACCCATGGGGAATGCGCCAAATTGGTGTTCTCGAACATTTTTAACTTGAAAGCCGTATACTCCTCCCACAATTCCTGTGCACGCATATCCACGGCTGTCATTTTCCATTTTTTCAGGGGGTTTGATTTGATCTCTTTAAATCGCATCGCCTGCTCTTCTTTGGTAATTGAAAAATAGAATTTGATGAGATAGGTGTCGGAATCGAGGATCATTCTCTCGAAACTATTTACCTGTTCCATAAAACTCTGGTACTGTGGTTTAGTGCAAAAGCCATTAACCGGTTCCACCACGGCTCTGTTGTACCAGCTCCGATCGAAGAAAACGATCTCCCCGGGCTTGGGTAACTGATTAACATATCTTTGAAAATACCACTGCCCTTGTTCTTCGGCCGAGGGTTTTGGAAGTGCGACAATCCGGAATTGCCTGGGATTTATATGTGCCGTGATCCGTCTGATGGCACCACCCTTGCCGGCAGCATCCCTGCCCTCGAAAATGATCACCACCTTTTTTTTCCTGGCGATCACCCAATTCTGTAGTTTGATAACCTCAGCCTGTAATCGCTTAAATTCCAGTTCATGTTTGGCCAATCGAACGGCCTTAGCCGGATTGGTCTTCTTATCTGTAAAAAGACTCCTCAAGCCCAGAGGGGTATTCAATAATTGAAGATCTTCTTCAGATAAACGGCTTGCTGCTGTAGTCTGATTTCTCATACACTAAATATCAATTTGTTCTATATGGCGATAATATCTCAGAATAACATTAGGGTCGGGCAAAATACTCGTCTTATGCTTAGTCCTGGTGGAATAGGAGAATTTTGACAAAACATATCGTATGCTCTCGAGCCGGGCCACTTTCTTATTATTCGCCTTTACGATGATCCATGGGCTGAAGGTGGTATGGGTTTTGGCGAACATTTGTGATTTATAGTGGGTATACTTGTCCCATAATTCCTGGCCCCGACGATCAACCGGACTGAATTTCCATTTTTTTAAGGGGTTTAACAGCCTGGATTCGATACGCTTTTTCTGTTCTTTTTTTGATATAGAAAACCAAAATTTTACAATTTGTACCCCATCTTCATACAGCATATGTTCGAAACCCGGTACCTGAACCATAAATTGTTCATATTCCTTTTTATTGCAGAACCCCATAACGGGCTCCACCACCGCCCGGTTATACCAGCTTCGGTCGAAGAAAACAATCTCCCCAGGATTCGGCAATTCTTTTATATATCTTCGAAAATACCATTGTCCGCGCTCAACTTCGGTAGGTTTAGACAAGGCAACTACCCGCATCGATCTTGGGTTTAGGTGCTCTGTAAAACGTTTGATGGCACCGCCCTTACCCGCGGCATCCCGCCCTTCGAAAATTATAGCTACTCGTAGTTTTCGACGGGTGACCCACTGTTGAAAATTCACCAGTTCTGCCTGTAGAAGTCTCAGTTCTTCTTCATAGCGCAGATTGCTAAGAACCCTTGTTATATCGATATTACCATCTTGAGCGATCTGGATTAAATCCTTCCTTCTTCTCGCTTTTTCAAGTTCCTGAATTGTGAACATACTAAACTGGTTTAAAAACACAGATCCGTAGGAGTGAAATTGGAATATTCTGTGGATTCTTTGTAAGACTAGCTATAAATATAATACATTTAGAGCATCCATTTAGGTTTAAAAACATTTGATTTTGTTTATAAAAACAATGATATAATTTTTCTATTTCTATACTTCTAAAAACCAGTTGGTAACTCAAATTAATGGCTTATGTACAAGAAGATTTTATTTCAAATATTTACCCTTCTTATAATATGTTCTGCCTGGGGGCAGGATTCATCATTTACGTATCTCGATGTATTCGATCTGCAATATGTCAGCGATCCTCAGATTGCTCCTGATGCCTCATGGATTGTCTACAAGAGAATGGGTTTTGACATAATGGAAGATAGGGCCAAAGGCAATCTTTGGATGATAAAAACAGACGGATCGCAACATCGCAAACTGACCTCCAGAGAGGTTTCGGAATCATCCGCACGATGGTCTCCGGATAGCAAGAGGATCGCTTTTGTCAGCAGCACAGATGAAGGCGCCGAGATCTATATTTATTGGATGGCATCCGGGAATTTTGCACGTATTTCACAGCTTCCATCATCTCCTGCCTCTTTAAGCTGGTCGCCAGATGGCAGTACTTTGGCCTTCACAATGCATGTGGAAGCATCACCACCAGTAATTGCCAAAGGGCCCAAAAAACCAAAAGATGCAAAATGGGCAGAAAGCCCTAGAATTACCGATCGATTATACCATGAGGCCGACGGAAAGGGATACCTGAACCCGGGTTACCACCATATATTTACCGTTCCAACTGATGGCGGTGCAGTGCGTCAAATCAGTTCGGGTGATTTTCACCATAGAGGAAAACTCAGTTGGTCGCCCAACGGGAGCTTTATCTTCTTTTCCGCCAACAGGAATGACAATTGGGAATATGAATTTCGTAACAGTGAGATTTACAGGCTCGATGTTAAAAGTGGTGATATAATGGCACTGACCTCTCGAAAAGGACCGGATCATAGTCCGGCTGTCTCTCCTGATGGAAAATATATTGCATATCTGGGATATGAAGACAAAAAACAGGCACATCAGCGAACCAGTTTACATATTATGGCTGCCGATGGAAGTGATCAGCAAGTGATTTCGTCGAATCTCGATCGCTCTGTCAGCAGCCCGGTATGGGATGCTAAAAGTGCCGGACTTTATTTTAAGTACGATGACAAGGGAAATACCAAAATTGCACACATAAGCCGCACTGGGCAGATCAGGAAAATGGCCGACAATCTTGGAGGCACTTCGATTGGGCGTCCATATTCGGGCGGGTCTTTTAGTGTATCCAACAATGGAACCATTGCCTTTACCCATAGCAGACCGGAATATCCTGCTGAAATGGCGGTAGTTCTACCCAAGGGTCAAAGAGTTGATAAAATTACCGCTCTGAATAAAAACCTTCTAAAACACCGAACCCTCGGTAAGGTCGAGGAAATATGGTATAAGTCTTCGGTGGACCAACGCGATATTCAGGGATGGGTGGTCTATCCTCCTAATTATGATCCGGCAAAGAAGTATCCTTTCCTGGTAGAAAATCATGGTGGTCCTATCGCGAATTATGGCGATAGATTTTCGGCCGAGATGCAATTGTATGCCACTGCGGGTTATATAGTTTTCTATCCGAATGCACGCGGAAGTACAAGTTACGGTGAGGAATTTGCCAATCTGTTGTTAAACAACTACCCCGGGGAGGATTATAATGATGTGATGGACGGAGTGGATTATTGTATTGCCAAAGGAGTGGCTCATGAGGATCAGTTATTTGTTACCGGCGGAAGCGCCGGCGGAATCATGACAGCCTGGATCATTGGCAAGAACAATCGATTTGAAGCGGCAGTTGTGGCCAAACCGGTTATGAATTGGATTAGCAAAACACTGGTGGCAGACAATTATTTTAGGTATGCCAATTCCAGATATCCCGGTCAGCCCTGGGAGAATTTTGAAGGCTATTGGAAGTTTTCCCCGATTTCCCTGGTGGGTAATGTTGAAACCCCAACCATGGTTATGGTAGGAATGAATGATCTGCGTACCCCACCCAGTGAGGCCAAACAACTCTATCACGCTTTGAAGCTGAGAAAGATAGAAACTGTATTGGTGGAGATCCCCGGAGCAAGCCACGGGATTGCCAGTAAACCCAGTAATCTTATTGCAAAAATTTCCCATACGGTAGCATGGTTGGATAGATACCGATCTGATATAGAGGAATAGAAGATCAAATGGCCTATTGATTTAAAAAGCAGGTATTTATGCCGATGGTGCTTTAATTTTTTTTTATTTTCGCGCACTGAATGGATAGTGTTATAAAAGAATGTCTGGAAGCAGACCTTTTTTTAGAATTTGAACACAATTTTCTCGGTGAATATCTGTTCTAACCTCAGGTCAAAACCATTATAGTATGAGATTGCTTACGATCCTTTTTTTAACAGTACCCCTGTTCGTCTTTTCACAAAATAAACTCACTATAGAAGTACTAGGTGTGTCCAGTTCAGATGGAGATGTCATGGTGGCCGTCTATGATACATCTGATTCATTTTTGAGCAAAGACAAGGTGTTTAAGACTGGTAAAGCGTCAGCCCGGGAGGGTAAAACAGAGGTTTCTATTGAGGACATGCCAGACGGCGAGTTCGCGGTGGTATTGTATCACGACGAAAATGGAAATAACAAATTAGACACTAACTGGTTTGGTGTACCCAAAGAACCCGTGGGCTTTTCTAATGCAAAAATGAAAACCTTCGGACCGCCTAAATTCAAGGAATGTGTCTTCACCATGGAACCGGTCACCCAGATTAAGGTAGCCCT
>JBDNAQ010000250.1:0-14535 GCA_039768345.1 Flavobacteriaceae bacterium | reverse complement strand
CAATGGCAAAAGAAGTTAGTAAAGTAGTTAAACTACAAGTTAGGGGAGGTGTTGCGAATCCGTCGCCACCGGTTGGACCCGCTTTAGGTGCTGCCGGAGTTAACATAATGGAGTTCTGCAAGCAGTTCAACGCTCGTACGCAGGACAAACAGGGTAAGTTATTACCTGTTGTTATCACCGTGTATAAAGACAAGTCGTTCGACTTCGTCGTCAAGACACCGCCAGCGGCAATACAACTTATGGAAGCGGCAAAGATCAAAAAAGGATCCGGCGAACCTAACAGGAACCGATCAGGAAAGGTAAGCTGGGACCAGATCAAAACCATAGCAGAAGACAAGATGGTAGACCTCAATGCATTTACAGTTGAGTCTGCCATGAGTATGGTTGCGGGAACTGCAAGGTCTATGGGCCTCAAGGTTTCAGGTAAAAAACCTTTTTAAGATCTTAAAGCAAATTAAGAATGGCAAAATTATCAAAGAAGCAAAAAGAAGCTCTGGGCAAGATTGAGAAAGACAAGCTCTATTCCCTGGATGAGGCTTCAGCTCTAATAAAAGAGATCACTAAAACCAAGTTCGATTCCTCTGTTGATCTGGCAGTACGTTTGGGCGTAGACCCGCGTAAAGCCAATCAGATGATTCGTGGCGTGGTTACCCTTCCGCACGGTACCGGTAAAGATGTGAAGGTACTGGCATTGGTAACACCGGATAAGGAGGCAGATGCTGAAAAAGCAGGAGCCGATTATGTAGGCTTAGACGAATATTTGACCAAGATCAAAGGCGGTTGGACCGATGTTGATGTGATCATCACCATGCCAAGCGTAATGGGAAAATTAGGACCCTTGGGAAGAATATTGGGCCCGCGCGGACTCATGCCTAATCCAAAGACAGGTACGGTGACTATGGACATCGCCAAGGCGGTTTCCGATGTCAAAGCCGGTAAGATAGATTTTAAAGTGGATAAAACAGGTATAGTTCATGCAGCTATTGGTAAGGCCTCTTTCCCGGCTGAGAAAATTGCTGGGAATGCCAAGGAATTACTCGATACGTTGAATAGGCTAAGACCGGCTGCTGCTAAAGGTGTATATATGAGAAGCATATATATGTCGAGCACGATGAGCCCAAGTGTTCAATTAGATCCTAAAGCAGTTTAACACAAAATTATTGGAATGACAAGAGAAGAAAAAGCTACGGTAATCGAGGATCTGAAAGCGCAGCTTGCAGACAATTCCACGATCTACCTGGCAGATATATCGGGCCTTGATGCATCGAGCACTTCAAATTTGAGGAGGGCATGTTTTAAAGCCAATGTTAAATTGGCAGTGGTGAAGAACACTCTTCTGGCCAAGGCGATGGAAACCTCAGAAAAGGAATTCGGAGATCTTCCGGATGTCTTAAAAGGCAATACATCGCTCATGTTCTCAGAGGTGGGTAATGCACCGGCCAAATTGATCAAGAATTTCCGAAAAAAGTCTAAACGACCACTGCTAAAAGGCGCATTTGTAGAAGAGGCGATCTATGTGGGCGATGACTATCTGGATACCCTGGTCAATATCAAATCGAAGGAAGAAGTAATAGGCGATATCATTGCCTTGTTACAATCGCCAGCCAAGAATGTTATTTCCGGACTTAAATCCGGTGGTGGCAAGTTGGCAGGTATCCTTCAAACATTGTCCGAAAAAGAAAATTAAGTAAGCACTAAAACTAGAATATTTTAAAATTTATTAAACGATAGAAAAATGGCAGATTTAAAAGATTTCGCAGAACAGCTGGTCAACCTTACTGTGAAAGAGGTAAATGAGTTGGCTGATATATTAAAAGATGAGTATGGCATTGAGCCTGCTGCCGCTGCAGTTGCTGTAGCCGCAGGTGGCGGAGCCGCAGGTGGTGAAGGTGGAGAAGCCGCCGAAGAAAAATCGGAATTCGATGTGGTATTGACAGCAGCGGGTGGTTCTAAACTGGCCGTGGTTAAATTGGTTAAAGAACTTACAGGTCTTGGACTGAAAGATGCTAAAGATATCGTGGACAGCGCACCAAAAGCTGTTAAAGAAGGCGTTGGTAAAGACGAAGCCGAGGGTATCAAAAAATCACTGGAAGAAGCAGGAGCAGAAGTTGAGCTTAAATAATAGCTACAACCATAAGGTTTGTGTTTAGGTCTTTCCGCCATGCTGGCGGCTAGACCTAAACCCTTTTATATATAGTATATCCAGAGGTATACAGCCCATTTTAGTATTCACGATCAAAATTTTGTCCTTAGATGTTCACAAAACAGACTGAAAGAATAAGTTTCGCTTCCGCTAAGAACATTCCGGACTATCCGGATTTCTTGGACATTCAGATTAAATCGTTTCAGGATTTTTTCCAGCTCGAAACGAAATCTGACGAAAGAGGCAATGAAGGTCTATACAATACCTTCATGGAGAACTTTCCCATTACAGACACGAGGAACCAGTTTGTACTGGAATTTCTTGATTATTTCATAGACCCTCCCAGATATACCATCCAGGAATGTATCGAAAGAGGGCTAACCTATAGCGTGCCGTTGAAGGCCCGACTAAAACTGTATTGTACAGATCCGGAACATGAAGATTTTGAAACTATCGTTCAGGATGTTTATCTGGGGACCATACCGTACATGACACCGAGTGGCACCTTTGTGATCAACGGGGCAGAACGCGTGGTAGTATCTCAGCTACACCGATCCCCGGGGGTATTCTTCGGACAGTCTTTCCATGCGAACGGTACCAAACTTTACTCGGCAAGGGTAATACCTTTTAAAGGTTCCTGGATCGAATTTGCGACAGATATCAACAGCGTGATGTACGCTTATATCGACCGTAAGAAAAAATTACCGGTGACTACTCTTTTCAGGGCTATTGGCTATGAAAGAGATAAGGACATTCTCGAGATATTCGACCTTTCTGAAGAAATTAAAGTCACCAAAACCGGATTGAAAAAAGTCCTGGGAAGAAAATTGGCGGCCAGAGTTTTGAATACCTGGCACGAGGATTTTGTGGATGAAGATACAGGCGAAGTGGTTTCTATCGAGCGAAACGAGATCGTACTGGATCGGGATACTGTTCTGGAAAAGGATCATATCGATGAGATCATGGAGACCGATGTGAAGACTATTCTTCTGCATAAGGAGAATAATGCACAGAGCGATTATGCGATCATCCATAACACTCTCCAGAAAGATCCCACCAACTCAGAAAAAGAAGCGGTAGAACATATCTACAGGCAGTTGCGTAATGCAGAACCGCCAGATGAGGAAACCGCCAGAGGGATTATCGATAAACTCTTCTTCTCGGACCAGCGCTACAGCCTGGGCGAGGTAGGAAGATATAGAATGAACAAGAAACTCGGTCTTAATATCGGTATGGACAAAGAGGTGCTGACCAAAGAGGACATCATCACCATCATTAAATACCTTATCGAACTTATCAATTCCAAGGCTGAGATCGATGATATAGATCACCTTTCGAACAGGAGGGTTAGAACAGTTGGCGAGCAATTGTCGGCTCAATTTGGTGTTGGGCTTGCCAGAATGGCCAGAACCATACGCGAAAGGATGAACGTTCGTGATAATGAGGTATTTACACCGATAGATCTGATCAATGCCAAGACCCTGTCTTCGGTGATTAACTCTTTCTTTGGTACTAACCAATTATCACAGTTTATGGACCAGACCAATCCTCTGGCCGAAATCACTCACAAAAGAAGATTATCGGCTTTAGGACCAGGCGGGCTCTCAAGGGAAAGAGCAGGCTTTGAGGTAAGGGACGTACATTATACCCATTATGGAAGACTATGTCCGATCGAAACCCCGGAAGGGCCTAATATTGGACTTATTTCCTCACTTTCGGTCTTTGCAAAGGTAAATCCACTCGGTTTCCTTGAAACCCCTTATCGCAAAGTCGAAAAGGGCGTGGTAAATACCAAAGATTATGTATACCTGAGTGCGGAAGAAGAGGAAGGCAGAAAAATTGCCCAGGCGAATATACCGCTGAAAGACAACGGTAAGATCGATACCGAAAAGGTAATTGCCCGGGAAGAAGGCGATTTTCCTGTAGTGGATCCTATGGAGGTGAATTATACAGATGTTGCCCCTAACCAGATCGCCTCGATCTCGGCTTCATTGATTCCGTTCCTGGAACACGATGATGCAAACCGTGCTTTGATGGGATCCAATATGATGCGCCAGGCTGTACCACTGCTAAAACCCGAAGTACCCATTGTAGGAACCGGTCTCGAAAGACAGGTAGCTTCAGATTCAAGGGTATTGATCAATGCTGAAGGCGATGGTGTGGTAGAATACGTGGACTCTAAGGAGATCATGATCAACTATAAAAGATCTGAACGAGAGCGTCAGGTGAGTTTTGAAGATGATTCAAGGACCTATAATTTGGTTAAATTCAGAAAGACCAACCAGGGAACCTGTATCAATCTCAAACCGATCGTTCGCACAGGAGACAAGGTTAAAAAAGGACAGGTACTCTGTGAAGGCTATGCCACCGAAAATGGCGAGCTCGCATTAGGTCGTAACCTGAAAGTGGCATTTATGCCATGGAAAGGGTATAATTTTGAAGATGCGATCGTGATCTCAGAGAAAGTAGTACGGGAAGACATATTTACCTCTATTCACATAGACGAATATGCGCTTGAGGTGCGGGATACCAAATTGGGTGCTGAGGAGCTTACCAACGATATTCCCAACGTTTCTGAAGAAGCGACAAAAGACCTGGACGAATACGGTATGATCCGTATCGGAGCCGAGGTAAAACCCGGCGATATTCTTATCGGTAAGATCACTCCGAAAGGGGAATCCGATCCTACCCCTGAAGAAAAATTGTTACGAGCCATTTTTGGCGATAAGGCCGGAGACGTTAAAGATGCCTCCCTGAAAGCCTCTCCATCGTTAAAAGGTGTAGTCATCGATAAAAAACTCTTCTCGCGCTCTATCAAGGACAAAAGAAGACGTTCCGAAGACAAGGAGGCCATCACCAAGCTGGAGTTAGATTATGAGATCAAATTCCAGGAATTGAAAGATGTCCTGGTGGAGAAACTCTTCAAATTGGTCAATGGTAAAACATCGCAGGGCGTACAGAACGATCTCGGTGAAGAAGTACTGCCGAAAGGCAAGAAGTACACCATGAAAATGCTGAATGCCGTTGATGATTTTGCCCATTTGGTAGCCGGAAGCTGGACTACCGATAAGGCGACCAATGTGATGATCACAGACCTGTTGCATAACTATAAGATTAAACTCAATGATCTTCAGGGCAACCTGCGAAGAGACAAATTCACGATTTCTGTGGGTGACGAACTTCCAGCTGGCATCATGAAACTAGCCAAGGTATATATCGCCAAAAAGCGAAAGCTTAAGGTGGGTGATAAGATGGCAGGACGTCATGGTAACAAAGGTATTGTTGCAAGGATTGTACGACAGGAAGACATGCCATTCCTTGAAGATGGAACACCTGTAGATATTGTACTGAATCCGCTTGGGGTACCCTCGAGGATGAATATCGGACAGATCTATGAAACCGTTCTCGGTTGGGCCGGACTGAAGTTGAACAAAAATTTTGCGACTCCAATCTTCGATGGAGCAACCATCGATGAAATTGAAGCACTTACCCAGGATGCGGAAGTTCCGCAATATGGACATACCTATTTATACGATGGTGGAACCGGCGAACGATTCGACCAGGCTGCTACCGTAGGGGTAATTTATATGCTAAAACTGGGCCATATGGTCGATGATAAGATGCATGCACGATCTATCGGACCTTATTCACTGATCACACAGCAACCACTTGGTGGTAAAGCTCAATTTGGAGGTCAGCGATTTGGTGAGATGGAGGTATGGGCGCTCGAAGCCTATGGCGCATCATCTACATTAAGGGAAATCCTAACCGTGAAGTCAGATGACGTGATCGGCAGGGCGAAGACTTATGAGTCTATCGTTAAAGGAGAAACCATGCCCGAACCTGGTCTACCAGAATCTTTCAACGTACTGATGCACGAGCTCAAAGGTCTGGGTCTCGATATCAGATTGGAAGAATAAGTTATAGAAGAATCGTAAAAACAGATAATCACCATTAACATTATGGCTAGATTAAAAGATAACACAACAATAAAAAGGTTTAACAAGATCTCCATAGGTCTTGCATCTCCGGAAGCGATTCTGGCTGAGTCGAGAGGTGAAGTTCTAAAACCTGAAACTATCAACTACCGTACGCATAAACCCGAAAGGGATGGTCTTTTCTGCGAGAGGATCTTCGGTCCTGTGAAAGACTATGAATGTGCCTGCGGTAAATATAAGAGGATCCGATATCGCGGGATTGTGTGCGATCGCTGTGGGGTGGAAGTCACTGAGAAAAAAGTCCGTAGAGACCGGGTAGGACACATTAATCTTGTTGTCCCTGTTGCCCATATCTGGTACTTCCGTAGTTTACCCAACAAGATTGGATATCTGTTAGGGCTTCCTTCAAAGAAGCTCGACATGATTATTTATTACGAGCGGTATGTGGTGATCCAACCCGGCCTGGCCAAAGGTCCCGAAGAGGTAGAGATCCAGAAAATGGACTTCCTTACCGAAGAGGAGTACCTCAATATTTTAGAAACACTTCCACCTGAAAATCAATATCTTGAAGATAGCGATCCGGATAAGTTCATCGCAAAAATGGGTGCGGAATGCCTTATCGACTTACTTTCAAGAATAGATCTTCAACAACTTTCTTACGACCTGAGACATAAGGCAAATACCGAAACCTCTAAGCAGAGAAAAACGGAGGCCTTAAAGCGATTGCAGGTTGTGGAAGCCTTAAAGGAAGCTCAAAATAACAGGGAAAATAACCCTGAGTGGATGATCATGAAGGTTGTACCGGTGATACCACCTGAACTACGGCCATTGGTTCCACTCGATGGTGGGCGTTTCGCGACTTCCGACCTGAACGATCTCTACAGGAGAGTTATTATCAGGAACAATCGTCTTAAAAGACTGATGGAAATCAAGGCACCGGAAGTGATCCTGAGAAATGAAAAAAGAATGCTTCAAGAGGCGGTAGATTCGCTTTTCGACAATACCAGGAAAGCCTCGGCCGTTAAGACCGAGTCGAACCGGCCTCTGAAATCACTTTCCGATTCTCTAAAGGGGAAGCAAGGACGTTTCAGACAGAATCTTTTGGGTAAGAGGGTAGATTACTCGGCCCGATCGGTTATTGTCGTTGGCCCGGAAATGAAATTATATGAATGTGGCCTGCCCAAGGAAATGGCGGCTGAGCTATATAAGCCTTTTGTGATCAGGAAACTTATCGAAAGGGGTATAGTCAAAACGGTAAAATCTGCCAAGAAGATTATAGATAAAAAGGAACCCGTTGTTTGGGATATTCTCGAAAACGTGCTCAAGGGCCATCCGGTACTTTTGAACCGGGCTCCCACATTGCACCGTTTGGGAATCCAGGCCTTTCAACCTCGTTTGATCGAAGGAAAGGCGATCAGGTTGCACCCATTGGTATGTACTGCCTTTAATGCAGATTTCGATGGTGACCAGATGGCAGTACACCTTCCACTTGGGCCAGAAGCCATCCTTGAGTCACAACTTTTAATGCTGGCCTCTCATAATATTCTGAACCCTGCTAACGGTTCCCCAATTACCGTTCCCTCACAGGATATGGTTCTTGGTCTTTATTATATGACCAAGGAACGCAAGTCTACCGATCAGGTAAAAGTAACAGGCGAAGGACTCACTTTCTATTCATATGAAGAGGTAGTGATCGCTTTTAACGAGAACAAGGTAGAACTCAATGCGGGGATTAAGGTTAGAGCTAAAGACTTCAATGAAGAAGGTGAACTCGTTGATCAGATAATAGAAACCACGGTCGGAAGAGTACTGTTTAACATGGTCGTGCCAGAAGAGGCTGGCTATGTGAACGATGTTCTGAATAAAAAATCCCTCAGGGATATTATCGGAAATATTCTTGCGGTAACAGATGTTCCCACCACATCGGAATTCCTTGATAAAATCAAGACGATGGGTTATGAATTCGCCTTTAAAGGAGGTCTTTCGTTCAGTTTGGGAGATATTATTATACCTGTTGAAAAACACGATATGATCGCGGATGCCAATAAGGAGGTCGATGGGATTATGATGAATTACAATATGGGCCTTATCACCAACAATGAGCGATATAATCAGGTCATCGATGTTTGGACGTCTACCAATGCTATGCTTACCGAATTAGCTATGAAGCGTATTCGGGAAGATCAGCAAGGGTTTAACTCTGTATATATGATGCTCGATTCGGGTGCCAGGGGTTCTAAGGAACAGATCCGCCAGCTGACCGGAATGAGAGGTCTGATGGCTAAACCTAAAAAGTCTACTGCCGGTGGTGGGGAAATTATAGAAAACCCCATCCTGTCTAACTTTAAGGAAGGACTGTCGATCCTTGAATACTTTATTTCTACTCACGGTGCCCGTAAAGGACTTGCCGATACAGCTCTAAAAACAGCCGATGCAGGGTATCTTACCCGTCGTCTGGTAGATGTATCTCAGGATGTCATCGTCAATATTGAAGACTGTGGTACACTGAGAGGAATCGAAGTAGCGCCATTGAAGAAGAATGAAGAAGTTGTTGAAACACTCGGAGAGCGTATCCTTGGCAGGGTATCGCTTCACGATCTTTACGATCCTTTAACTGAGGAGTTTATTCTGCATGCCGGACAGGGAATCATGGAAGCGGATGTCAGAAAGATCGAGGCCTCACCTATTGAAAGAGTTGAAGTGCGATCTCCGCTGACCTGCGAGGCGGAAAAGGGTATCTGTGCGAAGTGTTACGGACGTAACCTTGCCACCAATAAAATGGTACAGCGTGGAGAAGCGGTAGGAGTTATCGCAGCCCAATCGATCGGTGAGCCGGGAACACAGCTAACACTGCGAACCTTCCACGTAGGTGGTATTGCTGGCAATATATCAGAGGACAGTAAGCTCGATGCTAAGTTCGACGGTATCGCTGAGATCGACGAACTGAGGTTGGTTAAAGGTAAAAATGCTGATGGCAAACCAACGGATATCGTAATTTCCAGAACGTCCGAAATCAGGATCGTGGATGAAAAAACCGGTATTACTCTTAGTACCAATAATATTCCTTACGGATCGCAACTGTTTATTAAGAACGGGAAACCGATCAAAAAAGGAGATGTGATTTGTTCATGGGATCCTTATAATGGTGTAATTGTTTCAGAATTTACCGGGAAGGTTGCCTATGAAAATATTGAACAAGGGGTGACCTACCAGGTAGAGATCGATGAGCAAACCGGTTTCCAGGAAAAAGTGATTTCCGAATCGAGGAACAAAAAGCTGATCCCGACCTTATTGATCATGGATACCAAGGACAACGTATTGCGTTCTTATAACCTCCCTGTAGGGTCTCACCTGATGATAGACGATGGGGAAAAGATCAAGGAAGGTAAAATCCTGGTTAAAATACCACGTAAATCGGCGAAAGCAGGTGATATTACTGGTGGTCTGCCAAGGGTAACGGAGCTATTTGAAGCGAGGAACCCTTCTAACCCAGCAGTAGTTACAGAAATCGATGGGGTGGTTTCATTTGGTAAGATCAAGCGTGGAAACCGTGAGATCATTATTGAATCTAAGCTGGGTGAAATTAAGAAGTACCTGGTAAAATTATCTAACCAGATCCTTGTACAGGAGAACGATTACGTAAGGGCCGGTATGCCGCTCTCAGACGGATCGATCACACCCGAGGATATCCTGGCGATAAAGGGTCCATCGGCGGTTCAACAGTATCTCGTAAACGAGGTGCAGGAAGTCTACAGGCTTCAGGGTGTAAAAATCAATGATAAGCACTTTGAGGTTGTGGTAAGGCAAATGATGCGTAAGGTGAGTATTCAGGATTCCGGTGACACAACTTTCCTTGAAAACCAGTTAGTCCATAAGGACGATTTCATCAAAGAAAACGATGAGATTTTTGGTAAGAAAGTAGTAGAGGAAGCTGGTGATTCTGAAAACCTTAAAGCTGGTCAGATCATCACGGCCCGTGAACTCAGAGATGAAAATTCAATTTTACGACGCGAAGATAAAGCACTGGTTGTTGCCAGAGATGCGGTAGCTGCAACGGCTACACCGATACTTCAGGGTATTACAAGAGCTTCTCTACAGACCAAGTCCTTTATTTCTGCGGCCTCGTTCCAGGAAACTACAAAGGTGTTGAATGAAGCAGCTGTTAGTGGTAAAGTCGATACGCTTGAAGGCCTCAAAGAAAATGTGATCGTAGGGCATAAGATACCAGCTGGTACTGGTATGCGCGACTACGAAAACATCATAGTAGGCTCAAAAGAGGAATACGACGAGATCATGGCGCGAAAAGAGGAATTAAAATTCTAATATATAACCCCCGAAATTTTTTCGGGGGTTTTTTTTCACAGTATCTTTAGTTGGAATAGCTATAACCCTTGTTATAGCAACAAAGAACCATACCCTAATATAATATTCACGATGGCAGATAAAGAACAAAAGCAGAAACAGATCAACATTGAGCTTGATGAACAAACTGCAGAAGGGATCTATTCCAATCTGGCTATTATCAATCATAGCGTTTCGGAGTTTGTACTTGATTTTATAAGCATGATGCCCGGAGCACCCAAGGCCAAGGTAAAGAGCAGGATAATCCTGACACCCCAGCATGCCAAGAAGTTCCTAAAGGCGCTTGGTGATAACGTAAATCGTTTTGAAAAGGCGCATGGCCCGATCAAGGATTACGATCAGCCGACAATTCCTCTGAATTTTGGGCCAACAGGAGAGGCCTAGGTAAATTCCGAACTGTAGTGTAGTTTGACACTCGGGTATTTGTCGATGGTCATTTGAAGAGAGAAAGCCGAATCGGCTAAAAATACCAGTTGACCTTGCTTGTCGGTGGCCAGATATCTCTGCTTTACCCGTTTGAATTCCGATAATTCCTTTTCATCCGCTTCACGTGAATCCACCCAGCACGCCTTATGGGCTGCAAAGTTTTCATAGGTGCATTTAGCCCCATATTCGTGTTCCAGACGGTATTGAATCACTTCGTACTGCAAGGCACCTACAGTTCCTATTATTTTTCGGCCATTTAGATTCAACGTAAAAAGTTGAGCTACTCCTTCGTCCATTAGCTGGTCTATTCCTTTGTATAATTGCTTGGCTTTAAGAGGATCAGCATTATTGATATATCTAAAATGTTCAGGTGAAAAATTCGGTATGCCTCGATAATGAAGATTTTCGCCTTCGGTTAAAGTATCCCCGATCTTAAAATTTCCGGTATCATGAAGCCCCACTATATCGCCGGGATAGGAGATGTCGACAATTTCTTTCTTCTGAGCGAAAAATGCATTCGGACTGGAAAATTTCAATTTTTTCTGATGCCTGACATGTAAATAAGGCTTATTGCGTTCAAAAGTGCCGGAGACAATCTTTACAAAGGCCAGACGGTCTCTGTGTTTTGGGTCCATATTTGCGTGGATCTTGAAGACAAATCCCGAAAGTTCTTTTTCGGTGGCATGAACAAGACGTTCTTCAGCCATTTTAGAATGCGGTGCCGGAGCGATGTTTACAAAACAATCCAGTAGCTCCCGTACACCAAAATTATTCAGAGCGGATCCAAAAAACACGGGTTGCAATTGACCCGACAGATAGGCTTGATGATCGAATTCTCCATACACTCCTTCTATTAGTTCCAGATTTTCTCTTAGGTCTTCTGCTGCCTTAGTACCAATAATCTGTTCCAGTTCTTCATTATAGATGTCGTCGAAGGCGATGGTATCCTCTATGTTTTTCTTATTATCCCCACTGAATAGATTAATGTTCTTTTCGTAAATATTATAGATCCCCTTGAAGTCGTACCCCATACCTATAGGAAAACTCAGAGGCGCTACGCGAAGTCCTAATTTCTGCTCAACTTCATCGAGCAGATCAAATGCATCCTTGCCTTCCCGGTCTAGTTTATTGATAAAAATGATCATAGGGATTTGTCGCATCCTGCAAACCTCTACAAGTTTTTCGGTCTGCTCTTCCACACCCTTGGCAACATCGATCACAACAATTACACTGTCAACAGCCGTCAGCGTTCGGAATGTATCCTCTGCGAAATCCTTATGGCCCGGGGTGTCGAGAATATTGATCTTTTTTCCCTTATAAAGAAAAGCCAGTACTGAGGTGGCAACCGAGATACCTCTCTGGCGCTCGATCTCCATAAAATCACTGGTGGCGGTTTTCTTTATCTTATTGCTCTTCACAGCGCCCGCCTCTTGTATGGCACCTCCAAACAACAATAACTTTTCGGTAAGCGTCGTTTTACCCGCATCGGGATGTGAAATGATGCCAAATGTTCTCCTTCTCTGTATTTCTTTCTCCAAGTCCACCACCAAAAAAAATTTGAGCAAAAATAGCAGAAAAACAACGCTATTCACTGTATTTAGGACATTATTAAGCTTACATCATGCCTTGTTGTTAAATTAGGTCTATAAGGTTTACGTAAAAAGCGTAAGAGCTCGAACAAAGGTTGCCTTTCATCGATAAACCGTTTGAGAGAAGTATGTTGCCAAGGGAAATCAGCCAAAATATATTGAAAATTGTGCACCTAATTTTGGCTATTGATCGAGTATTATTGTTGTTGAAAGATAATTGATAAGTATTGTACTTCATAGCATTTGATGATAGCCAGATTAACCATATATTGCAGGTTGTTAAGAAATTCCCAATTCTTAGTGTAAGGCCTACTTTTACGCCATGGTGATATGTTTAAGTGAAACTTATCATTTATGGAAAAAATTACCTCAATTTTCAAACAGGCTTTCCGGGGAATTGCCTTTTTTTTAGCGGTGTTTTCAGTTGTGCTCTTCTCATCTTTTGATTTGAACACAAGTGTTGAATCTACCACTTCAACGTCTTTTTCAGACAAAGAAAGGATCCCGGAACGAGAAAGAATGGCGCATTTCGCCTATGCTGAGTCGGATACGGTGTATGAAGTAATCGATGCCGATCGCAGCCCGTTTACCGGTCAGCAGCCTGTTTCCAATTTTTGGTGGCCTGAGACGGAAACCGACTATTTTAATCCAACTGCCTATTTTTCACAAGTAGATGGCAACCAGCTTCAATTTGCTCAATTCGAAGACGGGTCTGCACATCTAACCGGAACTACTTCTAATGGAAGTTGTACGGTAGAATTGAATATCTGGTTTATCAACAAAACTTCCTGGGCCGACTGGCAGGCTGCAGGCGGGGAACATAAAAAAGAAGGTACAGCAGGCAATGCCTCGAATTCTGAGGATATGGTCTTTTACGTCATCGATAAGACCCGCAGTACAGTAACAGCCAGTGGTAATGGCTGTCTAAGCACCGGGGTTTTCGGCGTGGAGCAACGCCCAGATCCTGAAGACGAAAGCACACCAAATTTTGGTGCTCATTTAGGTCCGGGTGGTGCTAATTTTGATTCACGAATAGGGGCACCGGGATTAAGTACCTGGGGCTGGATATTCGACCCCACATGTGACGATCGTTGGGTAATGGACCTTAATTTTCTGATCGGCGAAGGGTTCACGCCAGGCATCGACGCGGTAGATGACGACTTTAGCCAGGTGTTTATCGATGGGGAGACCGGAGGTACTTTGCCCGATTCGAATGTCCTGGATAATGACACTTTAGACGGACAACCTGTAGATCCTGAGGATATCATTTTAACCTCTACACCAACCGGAGGGATAACCATTAACCCCGATGGTACCATTACTGTGGCTCCGGGAACCCCTGATGGAGAGGTCATCATAGAATATACTATTTGTGAAGTTGCCGACCCGGAGAACTGTGATACGGCTTCGACTACCATTCAGGTAGGTCCTCCTGCAAGCGGGATAGATGCCGTAGATGACGACTTTAGCCAGGTGTTTATCGATGGAGAGACCGGAGGTATTTTACCCGATTCGAATGTCCTGGATAATGACACTTTAGACGGACAACCAATAAATCCTGAAGATGTCATTTTAACTTCTACACCAACAGGAGGAGTAACCATTAACCCCGATGGCACCATTACCGTGACTCCGGGAACCCCTGATGGAGAGGTCATCATAGAATATACTATTTGTGAAGTGGCCGACCCGGAAAACTGTGATACGGCTTCGACTACTATTCAGGTGGGGCCTCCTGCAAGCGGGATAGATGCCATAGATGACGATTTTTCCCAGGTATTTATCGATGGGGAGATCGGTGGCACTTTACCCAACAGCAATGTGCTGGATAACGATCTTTTAAACGGACAACCCGTAGATTCTGAAGATGTTGTTTTAAGTTCAACACCTTCCGGAGGTGTTACTATCAACCCAGACGGGACCGTTTCTGTCGCACCCGGTACGGCCGACGGGCAGGTTATATTGATGTATACAATATGCGTGGTTTCCAACCCAGAATTATGCGATACGGCATCAGTAACGGTCGTTATCGGCATGGGTGGTGGAGATGTTACTATCGATGCAGTAGATGATGTCT
>JBDNAQ010000249.1:0-26868 GCA_039768345.1 Flavobacteriaceae bacterium | reverse complement strand
GGTAAGAAAAATTGGAACTCAAGTACTAATAACTGTAGGGTAAACGTGGTCAAAAAGCAGAATGGATAACTTCTAAATATACAAAAAAAACCATAGTATTAACATGGCAAACCCCCTAATATTCATGGCTTGGTAATTCATATGAGCAAAAAAATACCCTCTTTCGAATAAGAGGGTTTTTATATCAGAAAAGATTTTTTTTTTACCTGGCTGTCTCAGGATCAATCACCGTGGTCAATTCAGTGATATAGTCGGCTGGGAAACCCCCTTTTATTGCATGTTCCCTGATCATTTCCTCATTTTTAGCTTTGTAGATACAATATACCTTGTCATCGGTTATATAGCTATGAATCCATTGGATCTGCGGACCCATTTCCTGTAACACGGTGCATGACTTCTGCGATATGCCCTGAAGCTGTTCAGAACTGAGTTCCCCGGCACCCGGAATTTCCCTTTCGATCAAATAGGTCTTCAAATCGGATTTATCGGCGAGTTTCTCTTTCGCCATTTTCACGTAGATAACATCCTGACCCTGAGCAAAGCTAATTGAGGTACTCATCAGGATAAGAAATAAAAAGCTTAATGTACATTGTAATGTTTTCATGATAATCGATTTAATGTTTTATAGCATCAAATCTATAGGTACTAAGAGGCAAAGACTGTAAGAGATCGACCAATAATTATCAAATTCGGGTTGAGATTAAAGTTCTTTGGCAAATACAAGCGGTTGTACTCCAAATCGTTCCTGAAAACATTTCGTAAAATAAGATGGGCTGTTAAAACCACAATCGAAAGTAGTCTGCGCAATATTCCGTTCGGTTTTAAGCAATTGAAGTGCTTGTGTCAGTCGGTAATCCCGCAATAATTCATTGGGCGACATCCCCATAAGTTCGGTACACTTCCTGTAGAGCTTGGATTTGCTCATCGACATTTGATCGCAGAAAGCCATCACTCCAAACTGCGGATCCTGCCAATTTTTTGCAAGTGTCTCCATCAGGAGTTGAAGGAAGTTTTCCTCGGAAGGAGAAATCCAAATAAAAGCATCGCTTAGCCGATCATTTCGATCACCTTTATAGATCTCCCGGATGATAGAAGCCATAACTACCTGGTTTTCTTTCCCGATACCACAGAGGTAGCGGGCCATTTCCACAGTATCTCCAAATAGTTCCTTACTCTTGCTTACGGGCATTCCGGCATTGAGACCGATCCGCAGATCGATCAACTCCCCGGCTATATGTAAATCGTCTATAACCGCAAATGAGCAATCGACCGCCTGGTTCACCGACATAAAAGAAGCGATAAACCCGCCTCCTTTCAATTCCACTTCACTTCCCTCATGAATACTCAACTGTTTTCTCATAATCTCGTGGTAGAGTTTGATAAGCCTGTTGGCCTTCTCGCTACCCAAACTATGCTTTAACAGTCCTTCAGCTGTTGTAGTACTTACTAGGATTATACGGAATGCAGGGTCATTGAATATTTTTAAATCAGGGGAAGTACTGTCAAATATCGCATTGGGGTCTGTTATCCTGCCCAAAAAAGCTTCCACCACTTTACTGTTTACCTGAATGATCTCATGGGGCATTAATCCATGGGCCCTATTGTGCATTCTTTTTACCGCATCGATATCGGGTGCATCGATCAGGCAGAAGGCACTTCCCCGATCTTCATCTACCCAATAGGTCATACAGCGGCAACCGTATTCCTCCTGTATTTTGAGATCCTCACGATGTGCTTCGGCCGCATGCTTAGCTTCTATCCCCGGGACAATATGTCTATCCATGTAAATCGGCATGATTCAAGAGGTGATTATCAACAAACGTTTATCTTCTTTGGGCTTGCGTTCGAACTAAATTAAAGCATATCACAGTTTTTAAAGTATAAAAAATAGCTCAATAATTAGTAAAAATAGATCATGGGATTGGGATAACCATGCACAAAAAAAATCGCTTAAACAGCTGTCTAAGCGATTTTTCAGGGTTCCAGAGATCCCCTTTTCTCTAACGCCTTGCTTTCCATACTAATTTAAGATTCTTTGTTTCATCGCCTTTTGAAATTTGAAAATGATAGGTTTTTTTAACGCCTTTGTTATGGAAATAAGTCACCATATAGGTGTTTTCACTCATTGTCCATTCCGGATACGCATGGTATACGGTATTACGTATAGGCGCTGGAACGACAACGTTTGCAAATTTTTCAACGGAAGATAATATCTTTCCCTTATCATCATAGGTAGCAACGATACGCCCTTTACTATTGGAAAAGAAAACCTCATATGCCTTATCGATTTTGTTGTAAACAGGGGATTCAATTAAATCAAAACTGGCGGCTTTCCGCTCCAATCCTTTAACGGTCTCAGGAGTGTTTTTGTCCTGGACCATAGCCAGATAGTCGAAATTCGGTGAGGTAACAGTTACCCCTTCAAGAACTATCTGGGATACTTCTGCCCGTGGTTCTTGCGCATAGAGCAGGCTGGCTAAACCCAAGAATAAAAAGCCAAATACCCATTTTCTCATGACATAAATTTTAGTGTTAAACATTCCTTTAATAGATCAACACTAAGTTCCTTAATAAATTCGGGCAAGACCAAACAGCTATGTTTCAAATGCTTTAATGTTTTTTTTGAAGTCGTTACCTATTGTCTCATGAACTAAAAACCCATAAGACCAGGCCGGGAAAGAGTCTGGCTGAATTCTAATCTACATATGGTGGTATTGGAAAGCCAACTTTTTTATACAAATCCTGGTAGCGCTGATCGCTCCTATATGGTCTTAAAAAAGGCTCTTCGCGCAGCCAGATCATTTCTGTTTCGTGTTTGTTGTATGAATTTTGGAGCCATTTAAAAGTATTTTCACGATCTCCGCTTACACCGTAATACATTGCGGTAAACCAGGCCGGGCTGCCCGACTCACCAACTTCGTATCGCTTGTTCAATTCGTTTAGATACTTTCGGGCCCCCACTACATCACCATGGCGGTTTCTGTGTATCGCATTTAGGAAAACAACCAGAGGCGGTCGATCCGGGAAATCGGACATCAGAATATTCAAAAGTTCTTCAGACTGGTCATATTCTCCCAGATAGTAATGATACCTGGAAGCTATTCTCAAATACATAATGTTGTCGGTGTATAAGTGGTCTGAGGCCCGCATAAGTGCTGAGGCTTCCTCTTTTCTATCGAGGAAGAAGAGGGCTTGGGTCTTAAAAGCATGATAGAAAGCACTATGAGGGATCTTTTCATAAACCTGGTTTGTTCTAGTCAGTGCTTCACTATGTCGCCCCATTGTCATACAATAAATAATACCAAATTTACTTGCTGTTTTATAGTTCTTTTCCATGGTTTTGAAATCCCACTCATATAGATACTGACCGTCATTCAGCGCAGTTCTGACCCTGTGATCCGAACTATCAATTTTACGGACCTGAAGCAATAGTTCCTTTGCGTAAGACCAGGCTTGCTGTTCACGATATAATCCCCAGCTTGCACCACCGAGAAGATATAAATAGGCCAGATCCACGTAGGGCTCAAAAAATGTCGAATCAAGGCTTATAGCCTTTTCGAAAAGGGGTACCGCATTTTCCATTCCCTGTTTGGTATATTTGAGCGACTGATAACGCGCCTTTAACCAATAATTATAGGCTTCCCGGTTCTGGGTGGGAATCTTGTTCACCGCTGCTTTTTCCTCATCGAATATTGCCACATTCATCCTTTCAGCAATATATTCCACAACATTGGCCTGAATCTGGAATACATCATCGCTAGTCCAGGTACCATTGTATTCTTCCGACCAGAAATGCGAATTGGTGCGGCCATCGATCAGATGTAGTTTAATCTTTATCTGATCTCCTGAAAGCTGGAAGTTACCCTCGAGAATATGTGTAACTCCTAACTCATCGGCAATTCCGTTTGCGCTTTTCTCTGAGTTCTTAAACTGCAACACCGATGCAAAGGGAGTCACCTGGGATATAGAACTGATTTTGGTGAGTCTGGTAATAATCGCATCGGTCATCCCATCGCCAATATAATCAAGATCGGGATTGCCGCTCCAGTTTTTTAAGGGGAGTACTGCAATGGACTTATCTGCATGTATATATTCGGATTGTACACTACTTTCCAATTCACTTTTCCTGATAAAATAGGATGTGCTTACTACCAGAATCAACGCGATGATCAATCCGAAAACCCAGGGTTTAAAGGGTCGGCTCTTTTCCCGAAATATTTCTGGTCTTCTGTTTTTCTCGTTTGATGAATATTGCTCTATCAGCTTGGCTTCACCCGGTGGGTATCCGTAGTAATCCTTAAAGCAGGTATTGAAATAGGTGGGGCTTGAAAAGCCCACACGGTAAGCGATCTCCGCTACGGTTAGCTCTTCACTTCGCAGCATTTCCATCGCCTTTTTGAGACGGAATTCCCGAATGAACTGGCTGGTCGAATTACCATTATAGGCATGTACCTTCCGATGGAGGTTAGAACGACTAATACCAGCCGTCATGGCGAGCTCACTTACTCCAAAATGCTCTTTTTCAAGGTTATCCTGCAGAATTTGCTGTAGCTGGCCGATAAGTGTCTCATCGATATGTTGAGCAGTATGGGGCATATCACTGTATTGATCATATGTCCTCTGCCCGATAATACGATTACTGATTATCGGGAATTTTCCTACTAATTAGTGAATTTTAACAAAACGGACAATGACTATGATCACACCATAAAAAAAACCGGAGCCTGAGCTCCGGTTTTTTATTTTGTTAACCCTGGTATCCCTACTCGGGGGGATGAATAGAAGCATAAATATCCCCGCATTCTCCAACCTCATCAGGGATTTCTGTAAAGACAAAACCATATGGGAAATCGGTTGGACAACCTCCCAAATACGAACCAATCTGTTCATTTACAATACCGGGAACAGCAGGCCCATGGCTTCTCAATACAAGATGAACTTCCGCTTTTTGGGAGTCTAAAAGTCCTCCATAAGCAGGTAGAAATTGAAGATCATTAATAGAACCTGAATCGTCATTTTCATTTAAATGAGCACCGAAATTGCCCGTACCACTGTTTCCCGCAACATGACCCGTAGCATACATAATTTCTATCTTAATAGCATCCGCATTTTCAATGAAGTCAGCATCTGATCCACAAGCGCCAACGCCCCCCTCGCATTCTTCAGGATTATTCCAGATCACCCACCAAACCGTATAGGCGTGGCCGGGTATAAGGCCAGTGGCTTTAAAGTTTGCCGTAATTCCATTATTGTTTCGATGCAATGTAGAAGTACCGGCTAAAACCCCGTTGACGACATCGAATATTACCACAGTTTGCTTGGCGGTAGATTTGGCATCCACATCTTGAAATTGGTCCTGTTCAAATACAGAATCTGGTGTTAGAGGGTCCGAATCTGATTCTTGTTGGCAAGAAATGAACCATACCACAAAAATCAAACTTAAAAATTTGATTGTTCTACTCATTTTTTTTGAGTTTATAGATTAACGCTAAGATTTTTAAGAAACAACTGTTGTTTCAGGAATCTGTCCTGATAATAAAGGACAAAAAGGTCGAACGAAGTCCCGTTCCAACGTTTTATAAAATGTGAGGGAATTTTAACCGTAATGGAAATGCTGACTTTTAATATACGATAATTCCGCCTAAGATTCACTATCTTTTTGAGATTAAGGAATTTACATAATGGTTAATCCCTTAAAGCAAAGCGAATCGGTACGGTTTTGGGCTTTAGGGATATTAAAGGATTGATCTCAATTCTATCCAGAGGTGTGGTGATTTGGTATTTAGATACGATCCTGGCCATAGTGATCAACATCTCATACATGGCAAAATTATTCCCGATGCACATTCTCGGACCTGCTCCGAAGGGGTAGTAGTAATTGGCATAATCCTTTGGCAATTTCTTTTCAAAACGGCTGGGGTTGTATTCTTCCGGATCATTCCAAAATTCGGCATGCCTCTGCAACTCAAAAACCGACATCAGTACCAAACTGTTTTTAGGCAGAAACAGGCCATCTATCTCATCATCTTCAATCGCTTCCCGATCGATTACATACGCAGGCGGATACAAGCGAAGTGATTCCTCGATGCAGTTACGGATAAATGAGAGTTTCTGAAGCTGCTCTGCAATATTTCCCTTTTGGAAATTAAAATCAACAGTTTCCCTAAATACTTTTTCCTGTATTCGCTCATTCTTTGCGAGGAAATACAGCGTGAAGCTCAGGGCATTGGCTGTGGTCTCATGCCCAGCCGTAAACAATATCATGACCTCATCGATTAGCTGACGCCTTGGCATAGAGGTTCCATCTTCGTATCGCGCATCAAGCAACATACCGAGCAAATCATCATTGCTCTCACGAGATGCGATACGTTCTTCGATGATCTCATCGAGAATATTTCTCGCCTCTTCAGACCATTTTAGGTGTTTGGTGATCATACCGCTTAGCTTAAACCACCAATTGAGGTAGGGTTGCCTCATTTCCCTAATCAGCATTTTCTGGTTGCGTTCGGTGATCTGTTGAAGCCGCTTCATACGCTCCCGGATATCCGACCTGCTAAAAAGGGATTTAGCGACCACCTGAAAGGCCAGGTCGCTCATTAGCGGAAAAATATCAGCCTCCTCATCAACCCGGATCCGCTCCAACTCCGCTTCAATAGCCCGGTCCATGATCGAAATAAGCGCTACTAATTTCTTCTTGTGAAATGCAGGCTGGATCATCCTTCGATGCTTGCGCCAGTGTTCCCCATTACTGGTCAATAAGCCTTTGCCGATATACTTTGCCAGATCTTCGGTTTGCAATTTTGATTTCTGATACTTCCGATGATTTTTTTGAAGAATATGACGAATGATCTTAGGATCGCGCGTAAAGATCACACCATTGGGCATCCCAACTTTTACGCGAAAAGAATCTCCAAACTTTTCAAAATTCTCCCTATGAAAAGGCAAGGGGTTTTGCAATATTCGTTTGCGGTTACGAACTACTTCCCAACGCGATACAGATGGCAGATCGGACATGAATACCTAGTTATGAGTTGCCTAAATTAGAGACCATTTTGTTTTTCACCGCTCATTCGAGGTCTTAATACCTTTTATAAATTCGGCCTGAAGTTTAAAATAATCTTCCGGGAAACCCGGCCATCTGATTTGGCGTCCTGCCTCTATTCGCCTAAAGCCGTGATTATAACCCGGATACATTTTGACACGGATATCCTTACCCGTTGTTTTAAGTTCCATAAGTATAACCTCTGTTTCCAACGCATCAATACTTTCATCATCCGGTGTCAGAAGCGCGAACAGCGGTACATCGAGCTCCATCAAGACGGGTATAGGGTCGTAATCCATAAAAGGGAGGTAGTATTTCAGCTGTTCAGGGTCCGGGGGATATTGCAGATATCCCAGTCCTGCGGCATCGAACCAGGCTTCTGCCCTGGCTAGCTCGAGGCTAGAACGGTAGGGTTTCCATTCAGCTGTACGCAATCCATCATGCCAGTGGTCTACCACCTGTCGAATAAGGCGAATGTCTTCTTCTTCTGCCCCTGCGATTTTAGCATTATAAATAAAACTCCACTGGGCTTCTCGGGCCGGACTAACCGCCGGACCGGCACTGCTTATGACAAATTTTGTTTCATCGAAAAGAGTAGCTGCCAGTGGGCCGATCCATCCACCCTGGCTGTGGCCAAAAAAACCAACAAACTCTATCTCCTCCATCGCTAAAAAATGCCTGGCCACGGCTATACCATCCCGGGCCAATTCTTCGAAATCGGCTCCTTGCCAATTACCACTCGAACCTGCCACCCCTCTCTTATCGAAGATGATGGAAGCTATACCTTCCTCAGCAAGGGCAAATGCCGAAAATCGGTTTGTGTCTTTTGGCTGAGGCCCTGAACCATGGAGAAAAATCACTCCCGGGTAAGGACCCTTTCCTTCAGGTAGTACAACTTCGGCGCTCAGTGTTCCTTCCGGGCCTTCTACAGATATCTCAGTACTTTTATAAGAAGGCTCGGATTCTTGCTTGTACAAGCGAATTTCTGCCAGTTCCTCCAGGCTGGTATCCTGCCAACTTCCTTTAAGATAAGCTTCCCCGTTTCCGTTATCTACAAGCTTTAGAACCAGTATCTGCTCAGAATTATCAGTGGGAAACCGAAGTGTAAGCTCACCTCCCTTGAGTTGAACGTCTTTGGCCGGCCATCCCATTACACCCATATCCATGAGGCTGATCGACGCACTAAACACATTTTTATGATGCTGGAGTTCCAGAATGAGACGGGTTTGTTCTGTAGTGGTAGTGGCAACACCTTCCCATTGGCCCAGGATGAGATCTATCGGATTGGGAGCATATATAATTTGAGGTCGGTCGGGTGATTGAATCAAATGACCACCATTTAAGCAAGAAAGTGTTATCGTGAGTATTATTATGCGAATGATCATCAGAAACTATACTGTTTTTATCCTAACCTTTAAACGAAAGCCCGGGGGTTCTGTTACCGCATAAATCGAACAAAAAAGATCGTACAGTGGATATCAGAACAGATCAGCCTGCCCACCGCCTTTTAATTTTCCCAGATGTCGATAGGCCAATTCGGTCACCTCCCTACCTCTGGGTGTCCTCATAATGAAGCCCTGTTGGATGAGGAAAGGTTCATATACCTCTTCTATAGTCTCCGCATTTTCGGAAACCGCGGTGGCCAATGTAGTAATGCCCACAGGGCCTCCTTTAAACTTATCGACAATGGTGGTCAGGATCTTGTTGTCCATTTCATCCAGGCCATGAACATCCACGTTAAGGGCTTTTAAGCCATATTTCGATATTTTCAAATCTATATCGCCTGTACCCTTGATCTGGGCAAAGTCGCGTACCCTTCTGAGCAGGGCATTGGAAATTCGGGGTGTTCCCCGGCTTCTTCCGGCAATCTCAATGGCAGCCTCATCGGTGATCGGCACCTTTAATATTTCAGCACTTCGCATGACGATTGTGGAGAGTAACTCTTTATGATAATATTCCAGTCGGTTGGTAATGCTAAAACGGGCTCTCATCGGGGCTGTAAGCAAACCGGAACGCGTTGTGGCCCCAATAAGTGTGAACGGATGTAAATTGATCTGCACCGATCTGGCATTCGGTCCGGTCTCGATCATGATATCGATCTTATAGTCTTCCATGGCCGAGTATAGGTATTCTTCCACCACGGGACTAAGTCTGTGGATCTCGTCTATAAACAAAACATCACGTTCTTCGAGATTGGTAAGCAGGCCTGCCAGATCTCCGGGTTTGTCGAGAACCGGTCCGGAGGTCACTTTGATACCAACATCGAGTTCGTTGGCTAAAATATGAGCAAGCGTGGTTTTGCCAAGTCCGGGCGGACCATGAAACAGGGTGTGATCCAGGGCTTCGTTTCTAAGATTTGCAGCTTCTACAAATATTTTCAAATTCTCCAGCACCTGCTCCTGCCCGGTAAAATCATCAAAGGATATCGGTCTGAGAGCACGTTCCAATTCCAAATCTTCTGGCAAGAAATTCGTTCCTGAAGCGTCGAGATTCTCATTCATACCTCAAAGATAGTAAAATAGCGAGGGTGATTTTCGCAGTATTAGATTTTCCAAAAAAGGGTAGATGGATATGTTCCTTAAATCCTGACAATTATCAGTTTTTTTACAAAGAATTATCCCCTACTTTGCACAGTTAATCGGAATTAATAGTAATTTAATCATTCACATAGATTTATTAAAACTCGGAACATGACTACAAAATTTAATCTTCGAAAATACGGTATAGATACCGAAGAGGTATATAGAAACAGTAGTGTACCTGTTCTTTACGAACTGGGTTTACGACTTGAAAAGGGCACTGCAATTTCAGATGTTGGTGCGTTGCTGGTGTATTCAGGCGAAAAAACCGGTAGAAGTCCCAAGGACAAACGAATAGTACGCCATCCCGATTCGGAAAACAATATCGATTGGGGTCCAATTAATATGGGATTAGACGAGCACACCTTTATGGTGAACCACGAACGTGCTATGGATTATTTGAATGTATGTGATCATCTTTACGTAGTGGATGCCTTTATAGGTTGGGATCCTAAGTATCGCCGTAAAGTAAGGATTATCTGCACGCGGGCATATCACGCACTGTTTATGCAGAATATGCTGATCATGCCAACAGCAGATGAATTGGCCGATTTCGGTGAGCCTGATTATGTGGTGTTTAATGCGGGCGGATTCCCTGCTAACCGATATACTTCTGAAATGACATCGAAAACCAGTATCGATGTGAACCTGGAACGCAAAGAAATCGTGATCCTCGGAACCCAGTATGCAGGTGAAATGAAAAAAGGTTTATTCGGTGTCATGAACTACCTGATGCCTTTGGAAAATGTACTTCCCATGCACTGTTCAGCCAATGTTGGAGAAGAAGGAGATGTTACCCTCTTGTTCGGGCTTTCGGGAACCGGTAAAACTACACTTAGTGCCGATCCTAAACGCAAGCTGATAGGAGACGACGAACACTGCTGGACAGATGACGGAGTCTTCAATATAGAAGGTGGTTGCTATGCAAAAGCGATAGATCTTTCCGCAGAGAAAGAGCCGGATATTTACAATGCGATTCGTTTTGGAACCGTATTGGAGAATGTTGTATACGATAAATTAACTCATGAAGTGGATTACACGGATACCTCGATCACCCAGAACACTCGCGCATCTTATCCGATAAAATTCATAGATAACGTTCAAATTCCTTGTATTGCCGGTCATCCAAATCATATAATTTTCCTGACTTGTGATGCATTTGGTGTACTGCCTCCAGTGAGTAAGCTCACCCCGGAACAAGCGAGCTACCATTTCATTTCAGGATATACTGCTAAAGTGGCGGGTACCGAAATGGGAGTTACCGAACCTCAGGCTACCTTCAGTTCTAATTTCGGTGCTGCTTTTATGATGTGGCATCCTAATAAATATGCTGAAATGCTTGCTGAAAAAATGAAGGAGCACGGCGCAACAGCATGGTTGGTGAATACCGGTTGGACAGGTGGCGCACATGGTGTTGGTTCCAGAATGAGTTTAAAGTACACAAGGGCAATGATCGATGCCATTCACCATGGTGACTTCAACAATGTTGATTTTGTAAAAGACGAAGAGTTCGGATTTGAAATACCCACCAGTTGTCCGAATGTCCCTTCAGAAGTACTTATTCCCAGAAATACATGGGAAGACAAAGACAAATTCGACGAGCAGAAAAAGAAACTGATCTCGCTATTCAATGATAACTTTAAGAAGTTTGAGGCTGGCGTAAATGAGGAAATCATTAATGCTGGACCGAAAGCGGAGCATTCTATGCAATCGTAGAATTATTTTGATTTGATCAAAAATTCCCGGGCTGTGTAAGTTCCGGGAATTTTTTCTTTAATCCGGGCGTTTATACAATTCGGAATTCCCACTAAATACTTCAATCAGAAGAGATGCTTCTCCGTAAAGGAAAGTCTTCGCATTACCGGAAGAGGTCAGTTTCAATTGGTCCTGAGCACGGACACGGGCAGAAGCTGTATCGCCCGTTTCCAATGAGACATTCGTCCCATTGAGTTCCTGAGCCCTCAGCTTAGTACTCCCATCTAAGGTAATCTCGAGTATTTCTGATGTGCCCTGAATATCGGCCAGCGCATCGTCGTGCATTTCGAGTGTTTTATGCCTGCTTACAGAATATATATCTGCATCAATTTTATCCCTGAGCAATACGGCAAGGGAGTCTGTGTCGATATTGAGTTGTGCTTTGCTATTCCCTTCCATCTCCACAATCGTTACAGCCGCATTGATCTGAAGGTCTGCCCTTGAATTTCCCGCTGTGAACAACTTGAGTTGATCCGCAGAGATAATTGAAGCCGCCGATATTTTACCCTTATCGACCCTAATAGATTCCAGCTCATTATACCGGACGGAGATTTCCAGTTTCTTTTTGGCTGTTATCAGGTAAAATGAGCTGATGACAAGCGTGCTGTCCTGAACTTCCAGTTTCAATATATCGATCAGATTATCATCTGCGGTGATGGTGTATCCTGGTTCGCTAGACTTTTGGAGTGAGATTTCAAGATCATCATTGAGTTCGATCCGATTGAAATCGGGTAATTCTTCCCGGACTTCGACCACATTTTTGTTCCCTTTTATTTTCGGTTTACGCTGGGCATGTACGATTCCGCAACCCAGGCATATCATAATCAGAAGTAGTTTTTTCACTTTCAAGAAATTAATATAGTTGATAAATCCCCTTACAAAAATAGGGATATCTTGTTGTCCTGGGTAAATGGCAGAAAAAAAGCCCGTATAAAACGGGCTTTATAAGATTTATTATCGCATTTCTAATGCTGCATCTCTTCCTCATTATCCTGGAGAGGCAGTGTTTGTGGCACAAAATCCTGTCCGGGAATAATATACTCTCCATTCTCGTAAGTCTTACTATAGTCATAAGACCATCGGTGAACTTCAGGAATCGGACCATCCCAGTTTCCATGGATATGTTTAATCGGAGCATCCCATTCCAGGGTCGTGGCTTTCCATGGGTTTTGTGGCCCTTTCTTACCATAGAAAATACTGCTCACAAAATTATAGGCGAATATCAGCTGGGCACCGGCGGTAACCAAAGCAAACAAGGTCATCAATACCTGAATGTCGGTAAACTCATCGAACATAGGGAAGGCTGTATTCTCGTAATACCTCCTGGGTACACCGGCCATTCCTATGAAATGCATCGGGAAGAAAATTCCATATGATCCCACGGCGGTGATCCAGAAATGAATATACCCCAGGTTCTTGTTCATCATCCTGCTCTGGAACATTTTCGGGAACCAGTGGTACACTCCTGCAAATAAACCATATAGTGCTGAGATTCCCATTACCAGGTGGAAGTGAGCTACCACAAAATAAGTATCGTGGACATTGATATCGAGTGTGCTATCGCCAAGGATAATCCCGGTCAGCCCTCCGGTAATAAAGGTAGATACCATCCCGATGGAAAATAACATCCCGGGATTCAACTGTAAATTCCCTTTCCATAGAGTTGTGATCCAGTTAAAGGCCTTCACTGCAGAAGGAATAGCGATCAGCAAGGTTGTAAATGTAAAGACTGATCCCAGAAATGGATTCATTCCGGAAACGAACATATGGTGTCCCCATACTATTGTTGAGAGAAAAGCAATGGCGAGGATCGATGCGATCATTGCCCGATATCCAAAGATCGGTTTCCGTGCATTCACAGACATCACTTCAGATACAATGCCCATGGCTGGCAGTATCACAATATATACTTCGGGGTGCCCGAGAAACCAAAACAGGTGCTCGAACAGAACCGGAGACCCCCCCTGATAGTGTAAAACTTCTCCCTGAATAAATATATCGGAGAGAAAGAAGGAAGTTCCGAAACTACGGTCCATGATCAATAATAGCGCAGCGGATAAAAGCACAGGGAAAGATACTACCCCAATGATCGCTGTAACAAAAAACGCCCAGATGGTCAGGGGTAATCTGGTCATCGACATGCCTTTTGTACGCAGGTTGAGTACTGTAACAATATAATTCAAAGATCCTAAAAGGGAGGAGGCAATAAATATTGCCATTGAGACAAGCCATAAGGTCATTCCCATCCCCGAACCGGCCTGAGCCAATGGGAGCGCACTTAAGGGTGGGTATATTGTCCACCCTGCCGATGCAGGACCCGCTTCTACAAACAAGGATATTACCATTATCACACTGGATATGAAAAACATCCAGTACGACAACATATTGAGGAATCCTGATGCCATATCTCTGGCACCTATCTGCAGGGGAATAAGGAGGTTACTAAAGGTTCCGCTTAATCCTGCGGTAAGTACGAAGAATACCATAATGGTACCGTGAATGGTCACCAGTGCCAGATATATATCGGCATCCATCACCCCGTCTGGGGCCCATTTTCCAAGGAACGTCTCGAAAATCGGGAACGATTCACCAGGCCAGGCTAGCTGCATTCTGAACAAGAGAGACATTCCAATCCCGATCACACCCATAATCAGACCTGTAATCAGATACTGTTTGGAGATCATTTTGTGATCCTGACTAAAAATATACTTTGTTACAAATGTTTCCTTATGATGATGTCCATGATCGTCCGCGTGATCATCAACATGGGCATGAGCTGTTACAGACATAATCTAACTGTTATATTGTTTTCTCTTTAATAGCCTATTTGTTATTGAACCGAAGCCAAGGTCTGTTTAAAGGATTGTTGTGTGGCCAACCAGGCGTTATATTCCTCTTCGGTCTCTACGATAATCTTCATTTGCATATTGTAATGAGATTTACCACATATTTTATTACACAACAAGACGTAATCGAATTCCCAGGGATCTGAGTTCGGTTCACCTTTCAAGGCTCTCTCGGCCCTGATGTCATTAGTCCTTTTTACTTTGTCGATCACATCCGGATTTTGTCTCATCTGAGCGGTGGTAATCGTCGGTGTGAAGGAAAACTCAGTGATCATTCCGGGAACACAGTTCATCTGTGCCCTGAAATGCGGCATGTAAGCCGAATGTAATACGTCTTGAGATCTCATTTTAAAATTCACCTTCCTTCCTACCGGAAGATGAAGTTCCTTCACAATAATATCGTCTGCTGAATTAGGATCGGATTCATCGAGCCCAAGCACATTTGCTCTGTTGATATCGATCATCCTTACATTAGCCTCCCCGAGCACATTATCGGCTCCACCGTATCGCGCGGTCCAATTGAACTGTTGTGCATATAATTCGACGATAAGCGGATCATCGTCTTCATTGATATCCATGATATTTGTCCAGGTGTACAGCCCCCACAGTATCAGTCCGGCCAGTACGATTACCGGGATGATCGTCCAGATGAATTCGAGACGGTCATTATCGGCAAAGAAGAGCGCCTTTTTCCCTTTTTCTCCTTTATACTTATACCCATAATAGTGGAGTAAAAACTGGGTAATGGTCTGCACAAAGAAAATAATACCGAAGGAAACGAGCATAAGATAGTCGTAATCGCCACCGTGTTCGGAGGCCGCTTCCGGTAAAAGAAATTTTGAATATTTTACAAAACTGAAAATAGTAATGCCATATATAAAGATCAGGAAGGCCATCATCATATAGCCATTGTACCTGTTATCCTTATCATTGGCCACCTGGGCCGTTTCGGCCTTAAGCTGTGACAATTCGAATATTTTGGTCATCTGCCAAATAGCGATTGCCACTAATACTAAAACAGCTAAGATCAAGAATGTAGTCATTTTAGGAACTTAATACACATTAATAATGAAATTGTCTGCTTTCTTCAATAAACGGATTTCTGGTTGGTTGTAAAGGAGCTTTGGTTAGTGCTCTGAACACCCAGAAAATAAACAAGCCTGCAAAGAATAAGAACGCACCGATTTCAGGCAATCCAATATACCATTGATCACCAACCGTTGCAGGAGTGATCATATTGAATACGTCCAGGTAGTGACCTACAAGGATCACCATTCCCGTCATTATCACAAACCAATTAACACGTTTGTAATCGCTGTTCATCAACACCAGCAATGGGAAGATAAAGTTCAATGCGAGCATGCCAAAAAATGGCAATTTGAAATCCTCAATCCTAGTCACAAAATAAGTGACTTCTTCGGGTATGTTGGCGTACCAGATAAGCATAAACTGACCAAACCAAAGATAGGTCCAGAATATACTGAATCCGAACATATACTTGGCCAAATCGTGAATATGACTGTCATTGACATCGGGCAGGTATCCCTTAGATTTAAGATAGATCGCAATCATAGATATAACCGTAATACCTGAAACGATCATACTGGCAAATACATACCATCCAAATAAAGTACTGAACCAGTGTGGATCAACACTCATGATCCAGTCCCATGACATAATGGATTCTGTAATCAGATAGAATACCAGGAAGGCAGCAGACCACTTAAAATTCTTTTTGAAATTCGAATTATCATCTGCATTATCCTGTGCAATGCTGAGTCTTCGGGATATTTCCCTGTAAAAGATCCAGCCTCCCAGGAAAATAGCAGCACGGATCAGGAAAAAAGAAACATTCAGATATCCTGCCTTGCCTTGTAAAAGTTTATCATGTGCTACCACTTCGGCATCCATCCAAGGAAAAATATGGTTGAAGTGCATTACCGACAATACAAAAAACACAAATAATACGATCCCACCGGGAACTATATAGGCCGTTATTCCCTCCATTACCCGAAAGAGCATTGGAGACCATCCTGCCTGGGCCGCCCTTTGAATGGCATAAAAGGCCAATACTCCCAAGGCTATCATAAAAAAGAAAAATGCCGCAACATAGAGTGCAGACCATGGCCGGTTCTGCAACTGATGTAGGAGGTGCTCCCCATGATCTGCTCCATGATCAGAACTGGCATGTGCTGTGTCGGAATGGGCAGCAGCCGTACTATGAGCATCATCACCGTGGTCATCTCCATGGGTGGCCACCATAGCCTGGGCTTCTTCGACAGTAGACGGGGCCGAAATAAATCCAACTCCCATCCCCAATAATCCCAGGGCCATCAGGATAATGGAGCCGATTTTTAACCTATTTGAAAACGTGTACATATTCTATATCTACGTATTAGTTTGATAAGTCTTCTTTGAGTTTCATCACGTATTCTGAAACCTGCCATCTTTCTTCATAATTCAACTGGCCCGCATAGGAACCCATAGAATTCAATCCGTAGTAAATCACATGATAGGTTGTCCCCTCTGTGATATTCCTTGCAGGATCTGCATAGCTGGGTACACCCAGGATCTTTTCGCGCTTAACGAGTTGTCCCTGGCCTTTACCCTGATTTCCGTGACAAATAGCACAGTAAATATCATATAGTTCTTTTCCTTTGGCCAGGTTGGCTTCCGAACTCAATGAATCGAGCGGACTCTCCATTGTTCTTGAAAGTTCTTTACCTTCCATATCATTGGCCAATTCGTAGGGCAACCAACCTCTCGAAATGGTATTTTCAGGTGGTGTCATAGCTTCACTCCCCTCTGGAAGGAATCCTACTTCCTGGTATGTTTCATAGCCTATAGGTTCATACATATTTGGCATGTACTGGTAGTTGGGCCTGCTCGAATCGGCACAACTGTTTACCAGCGCCATCGTGGCTATAAGCAAAAATGTAGTTGTTAGCCTTTTCATCTAATGGCTCGTTTTAATTATATTAAGTTCAACCGCTCCGGTATCTAAAAGCAACTCTTTCAATTCTGATTCGTTATCGTGCACCTCTATCTCCATAACAAAATGATCATCCGTACTACGGATATCCGGGTTTTCTGCTTCTTTAAAGGGCCATAATTTTGACCTCAGATAGAAGGTGATAACCATCAGGTGAGCAGCAAAAAACACTGTCATTTCGAACATGATCGGAACAAAGGCCGGCATGTTTTCGATGTAACTAAAACTCGGTTTACCCCCGATGTCCATCGGCCAATCCTCGATCATGATATAATCCATCATCACGATTGAAACCACAAGGCCCAAAACACCATACATAAAAGATGTAATGGCAATTCGGGTTGGGGCCAGTCCCATTGCTTTATCTAATCCGTGAACCGGGAAAGGGCAGTACACCTCTTCTATATGATGTTTTGCCTCCTTAATCCTTTTGACGGCGTGCATTAAAACATCATCGTCATTGTAATATGCGTGAATAACGGTAGCTGCCATAATTACTTATCCCTGTTTAACAATAATCTTGCCTGCCCGGCCCAATCGTCTCTTTGAGCTCTGCCAGGGAATGCCCCTGTCAGAGAATCGAGCAGATCATATTCATTCTGAGTCATTTTGCTCACTTGCAGAAAGCTAAAAATCCCAAGTTTGTTGAGTGTCTTTTCCATCAATGGTCCTATCCCTTTAACTTTCTTCAGGTCGTCTGGTGTTTCACTTTCAGTATCGAACGTTCCGATAGAATCCAAAAGGTTCGAAGCCGAAGATGGTTGACTTACAACCGTTGTTTCCTCTTCTTCACTTTCAATAAAGGTCTCCCTGACTATTCCATTCTGACTCATGGAGTATAAAGGTTTACCCTCTGCACGGAGTCTTTTATATCGCTCTCCTGACGACTTAAGTATGGATTTCACTTCGGCCTGAGCAATCACAGGGAAGGTCCTCGCATATAACAGGAAGAGCACAAAGAAAAAGCCGATTGTTCCTATGAATATCCCTATATCCACAAATGTGGGAGAGAACATTGTCCATGACGAAGGCAAGTAGTCGCGGTGTAATGAGGTTACGATGATCACAAATCGCTCGAACCACATTCCTACATTAACCACTATTGAGATCACGAAAGATACCATGATGCTCGTACGAATCTTCTTGAACCACATGATCTGTGGCGACAATACATTACAAGACATCATCAGTAAATAGGCCCACCAATATGGTCCGGTTGCCCTGTTTAGGAAGGCGTATTGTTCGTATTCAACACCTGAATACCAAGCGATAAACAACTCTGTGATATAGGCACATCCAACGATCGATCCGGTGATCATAATAACGATGTTCATCAGTTCGATATGCTGTACGGTAATATAGGCTTCGAGATTACACACTTTACGCATGATCAGCAACAGGGTTTGCACCATGGCAAATCCTGAGAAGATCGCACCAGCAACAAAATATGGCGGGAAAATCGTGGTATGCCAGCCGGGAATAACCGATGTTGCAAAATCGAAGGATACAATTGTGTGAACCGAAAGCACAAGCGGAGTAGCCAGTCCGGCCAGCACAAGTGATACTTCTTCAAATCTTTGCCAGTCTTTGGCACGTCCTGTCCAACCAAAACTAACAAGACTGTATATCTTCTTCTGAAATGGTTTTACGGCCCGGTCTCTGATCATTCCGAAGTCTGGCAACAATCCTGTCCACCAAAATACAAGGGATACCGAAAGATAGGTTGATATCGCAAAAACATCCCAAAGCAAAGGGGAGTTAAAATTTACCCATAGCGAACCAAACTGATTTGGAATGGGTACCACCCAGTAAGCAAGCCATGGACGTCCCATATGAATGATAGGGAATAGCCCGGCTTGTATAACCGAAAAGATCGTCATCGCTTCTGCGGAACGGTTGATCGCCATTCTCCACTTTTGTCTGAAGAGCAGCAATACTGCAGAAATCAGGGTTCCGGCATGACCAATACCCACCCACCAAACGAAGTTGGTGATATCCCAGGCCCAGTTGACCGTTTTGTTCAAACCCCAGGTACCGATCCCGGTAGAAATAGTATATACTATAGCACCGATACCCCATAGGAGTGCCGCCAGGGCAATGGAAAAAACTATCCACCATTGTCTGTTGGCACGGCCCTCAACGGGTGCGGCAATGTCTACCGATACGTCGTGGTAGCCTTTGTCTCCAAGGACCAGTGGTTTCCGAATTGGTGCTTCGTAATGCGACGCCATAAATCTCTGTTATAGTTTCGTTTTATTCTTTTTTACGCTTCGTTGGTATTTCTCACTTTTACATGATAAAAGACATTTGGCTTGGTGCCAACACTTTCCAACAAGTGATACATACGATCGCTTTCTTTGAGTTCAGCTACTTCGCTTTTGCCATCATTGATGTCTCCAAATACTATTGCTCCATTGTCACAGGCTGCCGAACAGGCTGTCTGGAATTCACCATCCCTGACCATTCTGCCATCTCGTTTGGCATCAAGGATTGTCTTCTGGGTTTTTTGGATACAGAGCGAACATTTCTCGATAACACCCCTCGAACGGACTGTGACATCGGGATTCAGCACCATTTTGCCCAGGTCGTTATTCATATGAAAATCGAACTCATCGTTATTATTATAGAGGAACCAGTTAAACCGCCTTACTTTATAAGGACAGTTATTAGCGCAATAGCGGGTCCCGACACATCTGTTGTAGGCCATATGATTTTGACCTTGTCGACTATGCGAAGTGGCTGCTACCGGACAAACGGTCTCACAAGGTGCATGGTTACAATGCTGGCACATAACAGGTTGAAAGGCCACCTGCGGATTAGTCGCCGCTCGTTCCATCTCCTCGAACCCGGTTTTGGATTCAAAAGCACCTGAAAACTCATCTTTCTTTATATTATCTTCTTCAAAGGTATCTTCAGAAGAATAATATCTATCTATTCGTAACCAGTGCATGTCGCGCGAGCGTCTTACTTCTGCTTTACCGACTACCGGAATATTGTTTTCTGCATTACATGCGATCACACAGGCGCCGCATCCGGTACATGCATTCAGGTCGATAGACATATTGAAATGATGTCCTATAGACCTGTCGAAAGAATCCCAGAGGTCTACTGTTGTTGCAGGAACTTCCTGGTGATTCAACGATACATGCACTATCTTATTCCAATCAGCCGCCTCTTTTGTATTGAATATTTCAAGGGTGGTCTCTTTGATGATATCACCCCGCCCCATTAGGGTATTGTGTAATTGAATACAGGCAAATTCATGCATGCCTCCAACTTTCTCCAGACTGGCTTTCTGATGCGCATTAAAATCTTTGTAGATCGCATAACCATTGACCCCAATCATCATCTCCTGTTTCATGCCGACCTCTCTTCCGTAACCCAGTGAAAGTCCGATACTTCCCGGGGCCTGCCCAGGTTGTACGATAACCGGTACACTTTGTAAAGTGGTTTCCCCAACCGTGAGATTTACATAACTTCCGTCGAGCCCGCCGTTGGCAACATTCTCATTTACGAGTCCCCATTCACTGGCATCCGATTTCGATACAGTAATATAATTGTCCCATGTAACACGAGAAATTGGATCAGGAAATTCCTGTAACCATGGGTTGCCAGCTTGCTGACCGTCGCCCATACCTACTTTGGAATAAAGGGTTAATTCCACTTCGGCCTCTTCTGCAGACGCCAATTGCCTAATCGCATTAGTAAGTGGTGTTATCGAAGGCTCGGTCTCAGCCGAATTTTCATTCTGGGAGGTCGTCTCTTCAGCTGTTGTGGTGAGTTCGCCTTCTGCTTTTGAGTGATATACCCCATCGTGAAGTGCTTGATTCCATGATCCACCATTCAGAACTTGCGTATCCCAGGTTTCTTTCACATAATCATAATAAGACTTGTCACTTCCCAGCCAAAGGAGCGCTGCGCTTTGGAACTGCCGGGTATCAAAGAGTTCTGTGATAGTGGGTTGCATCAGGCTAAAATGGCCCTTCTGGAACTCAGCATCGCCCCACGATTCAAGATAGTGGTTCGCCGATGCAGCATATTGTACTGCCTGAGTGGTTTCAGTCCAGTTGGTTGAAAATGCAACCGAAAGATCTACTTTCTCTAAGCCTGCTACAAAGTCAGGTGCATTTGGCAGTGTAAATACAGGATTTACGCCATCCATGATCAACGCGCCTACTTTTCCGCTATTCATATCGGTGATGAGCTGTGCGATCGCTTTATTGTTTCCCTGCCTGGTAAAACGGGGAGATGAAGGTTCAAAGGCTTCGCTTTTGAGCATTTCATTAATCGCAAGAACCACGCTCTGAGCATTTTCATCATCCAAGCCGGTGACCACAACTGCTTTTCCACCCGCAACCTTTATTTCCCTGGCGATGCCTTCCAGTGCTTGTAGTGTATTTTCATCGAGACCTGTACTTACGTTACTGTTATTGAGCATCCCGTACAGACTGGCCAGAGCCTTCTTTTGTGCACTGGGCTTTAAAGGGATCCGCTTATCTGCATTGGCGCCGGTAAGCGACAAATTAGCCTCAAGTTGTACGTGTCTGGACATCTTACCGTTGGCGGGAACTCTGCCTTTTGAATAACCGGAGTCATAGCCGCCTCCCTGCCAGTCGGCGAGTATATCCGCACCGAAAGAAACGATAAGGTCTGCTTTTTCAAAATTATAGTTGGCCAATGCTCTCTCGCCATATTTATTTTCATAAGCATTTAAGGCCGCATCCTCTGAAATAGCATCGTATGAAATATGAACGAATCCGGGATAGGCAGCTTTATACTCAGCCATCAGACGATCGGTAGAAGGGCTTGCATAGGTCTGTGTAAGAAAAACCAGTTGTCGGTTGGAATTTTGCAGTGCTGCAAACTTGGCTTTTACCGTCGCGTCTAATACATCCCAATCTATAGGTTCTGCATTATACAAAGGTCCCTGGAGCCTGGTACTGTCGTATAGAGAAAGTACGGAGGCCTGGACTCTTGCGTTGGCACTTCCAAGCACACTGGCTTCCTTATTATTTTCCACTTTTATCGGCCGACCTTCCCTTGTCTTGATCAGGATGCTGGCAAAATCAAAACCATTGGCGATAGTCGTCGCATAATGATTAGCGACACCCGGTATAATTTGTTCAGGTTTAACAACATAGGGTATAGAACGCCTCACAGGACCTTCACAAGCTGCTAATGAGGCCGCAGCAGTACTGAATCCGACGTATTTCAGGAAATCTCTTCTTGAGGTAGAACTATCAGACAATTTATTCTTATCGCCAAGAAATTCATCTACTGGAATTTCCTCAGCAAATTCGTTTTGCCTGAGCGTCTCAACAATGGAATCGTTTGGATTTAACTCCGCTTCGTTTTTCCAATATTTTTTGTTTGATGCCATCAAATATTCCTAATTATTAGCTGCTTTGTTCTTTGTTCTAATAGTGACATTTACCACACTCCAGTCCGCCCATTTGAGCTGCCGTTAGTTTCTCAACACCATATTTCTTTGACAGTTTCTCATGAATCTCTGCATAGTATTCATTATCGGCAATATTCACATTGGTTTCCCTGTGACAATCTATGCACCACCCCATGGTAAGAGGGGCAAACTGATACATGATCTCCATTTCTTCAACCGGACCATGACAGGTCTGGCACTCAATACCGGCAACGGTAACATGTTGCGAGTGATTAAAATAGGCCAGATCGGGCAGATTGTGAATCCTGACCCATTCGACCGGCTGTGTTTCACCGGTATACTGCTGATTTTCCTCATCCCATCCGACTGCCTTATACAATTTTTTTATCTCAGCTGTATAAAACTCATTGGTATAGCCGTTAGCCAGATCCTCTGCACTGGGTCCTTCTGGGTTTCCGGTATATTCATAAATCGACTTATGACAATTCATACATACATTTAGAGACGGAATACCAGAGTGTTTTGAAACTCTGGCGGAGGAGTGACAATATTTACATTCGATCTTGTTGTCTCCCGCATGGATCTTGTGAGAATAATGTATAGGTTGGATCGGGGCATATCCCTGATCAACGCCAATCTGCATGAACCAACCATAAGCAAAATATGCAGCAGACAATAATAAGAAGATCGAAAAGACCAGAACCAGAAACTGATTCTGAGCAAATGCCTTCCAGATTGGAGTCCCTTTTGCTGCTTTTTCTTTTTCAACCAAAACACCATTGGCCTGTGCAATTCGTCTCAGGGTCTGATTGACGAGGAAGAGCATCATCACCAAGAGGCCAAATATCAGTACCAGCGCACCTAGCACAATCTCGTTTGAAATACCCGGTTCTGACGCCGTCGCTTCAGCTGCGGTTTCGCCTGCTGCAGCTACAGGAGTAGGTGGTGGCGCCGCGGTATACGCCAAAATATCCTCAATATCCTGGTCTGAAAGTGTTGGGAAAGCCGTCATGGCCGCCTGATTGTATTCGTTGTAAATCTTAACGGCATAGGCATCACCGTCACTGATCATGGCCGGGCTGTTTTTGATCCAAGTGTAAAGCCATTCTTTGTCTAATCCTTCCTCCTCAGCAAGTCTTGTCTCCACATTAGCCAAAGCAGGACCCGTCATTTTACGGTTTAGTGCATGGCAGGCCGCACAATTCTGATTGAACAGCTGTTTCCCCTTTACAGGATCCGCTCCGGATGCAGCAGCATCCTCAACAGCTTCAGCTGCTTCGGCTTCCTGAGCAGGCGTTTCTTCTTGTGAATAGAGTGAGGTGGAAAAGAGTAGAAAAACTACAATACAAATACCAAAAATTTTAGAAATGTGATTGCGGTACGGAACCTTTTTCATATTCAAAATATTTCCATCTGAATTTTGGCACGATAATTACAGGTATAATGGGACAATGGGGGTAATTTATCGACGCTCAAATTGTGGTCAAAAATAAGGAATAGACTTTATTCAGAAAATGTTAACGTCTTGATAATTTATAATTTATAATTATTCTAAATAAGTAGAAATTTATAATGTTTAATCTTTAAAAAATTACTTTTGTATACCTCAGGAAATATGGAATTTTATATCGGCATGAAAAAACTAGCAATAATAATAATTACGGTCAGTTTCACAAGTTTTGGCTTTGGCCAGAGAGGGGCGGTAACGGTTGAACAGGACCCAAAGATCAGCAAGTTATTAGAAGTTTATACCACTGCGAATTCCAACAGGGATTTTTATACCATCCAAGTCGGATTCGGGAGCTACAATGAAGCGGAAAAGTTAAAGCAAGATGCGGAAATAGATTTTCCGCAATGGAGGGCAAAAATTGTATTTGATTCACCAACCTACCGGGTACGCATTGGCCGATTTAAAACCAAATTAGAGGCCGAACGCCACTTTCAAGTGGTGCGCGAAAAATACACTCAGTCTCTGATTCTCAGGTCTGAGCAGAATTAATATGATATAAATTTCCGGGATTTTAAAGTGTTTTCCTAACCGCTACTTCCTGATATGCTTCAACGATATCATCGTTTTTGATATCATTATAGTTTTTTACCTGCAAACCACAATCATACCCTTTGGCCACTTCTTTTACGTCGTCTTTAAATCGTTTAAGCGAGGACAATTCACCGGTAAATATCACCACACCATCGCGGATCAGGCGAATCTGAGAATTTCTGAAAATCTTACCACTGGTCACCATACATCCTGCAATGGTTCCTATCTTGGATATCTTAAAAGTCTCTCGAATTTCGGCGGTACCTGTGATCTCTTCCTTGATTTCCGGAGACAACATACCTTCCATCGCATCCTTGAGATCGTTTATGGCATCGTAGATAATGGAGTACAATCTGATATCTATTTCCTCCTTTTCAGCTATATCGCGGGCATTACCCATCGGTCTAACATTAAAACCAATAACGATCGCGTCGGAAGCAGAAGCCAGAAGAACATCAGATTCTGTGATGGCTCCTACGGCTTTATGAATAATATTTACCTGAATCTCATCGGTCGATAGTTTTTGGAAGGAATCGGTGAGTGCCTCAACCGAACCATCCACATCACCTTTAAGAATTATATTCAACTCCTTGAATTCTCCCAGGGCAATACGCCTTCCGATTTCGTCAAGGGTAATATGTCGTTGTGTTCTTACTGACTGTTCTCTTAGCAACTGACTGCGTTTAGCTGCTATTTGCTTGGCTTCCCTTTCATCTTCCCGAACCCTGAACTTATCTCCTGCCTGGGGAGCGCCGTCCAGTCCTAATATCGAAATTGGCGTGGAAGGGCCTGCTACTTTTACATCTTTTCCACGCTCATCGTGCATGGCTTTAACTTTTCCACTACAGGTGCCAGCCAAAACATAGTCGCCTATCTTTAATGTACCACCTTGTACTAAAATAGTAGAGACATAGCCCCGACCTTTATCGAGAAAGGCTTCAACTACAGTACCCATGGCCATTTTATCCGGGTTAGCCTTTAACTCGAGAAGTTCGGCTTCCAGTAGTACTTTCTCGAGCAATTCCTTAACACCCTCGCCTGTCTTGGCAGAAATATCATGCGATTGGATTTTTCCACCCCAGTCTTCCACGAGGAGATTCATCGCAGCAAGGCCTTCCTTGATCTTATCAGGGTTAGACTCGGGCCTGTCGATCTTATTTATAGCAAAGACTATGGGAACACCCGCGGCCTGAGCATGACTTATTGCTTCCTTGGTCTGAGGCATAATATCGTCGTCTGCCGCAATGACAATGATTGCGATATCTGTTACCTGAGCTCCTCTGGCACGCATAGCGGTAAACGCCTCATGACCAGGTGTATCCAGAAATGTTATTTTCTGGCCATTGGAAAGCGTAACCCCATAGGCTCCGATATGCTGAGTAATCCCACCACTCTCGCCGGCGATAACGTTTTCCTGTCTTATATAGTCGAGCAATGATGTTTTACCATGATCCACATGACCCATTACCGTAACGATAGGTGCCCTTGATTTCAGATCTTCGGGATCATCGTGGTCTTCATCTACAGTTTCCTCCAGGGAAGCGGTTACAAATTCTACTTCATACCCGAATTCATCCGCCACAATAGAAAGAGTCTCGGCATCGAGCCTCTGGTTCATGGTCACCATGATGCCCAGAGACATACAGGCCGAAATAATATCTGTAGTGGGGACATTCATCATAGTCGCCACTTCTCCGGCTGTTACAAATTCAGTAACCTTGAGGATCTTACTTTCAAGTTCCTGTTGTTCGAGGTCTTTCTCGGTTTGCTGCCGGTGAGTATCTCTTTTTTCTCTCCTGTATTTGGCGGCTTTACCTTTTTTGGATTTCCCCTGAAGTTTTTCCAGGGTTTCCCGTACCTGCTTCTGTACTTCTTCCTCGGTTGGCTCTACCTTTGGCGCTGAGCTAAAACGTTGTTTTTTACCCGCTGCCCTGCCACGTGCATTACCCGATGGTCCACCGCTGACAATACGTTTTCTTCGTTTTTTACGATCGGTATCCTCGCTGGTACTCGGTGCTTCTTTTTTCTTTTTGGGCTTATTGAACTTAGACAAGTCTATCTTATCGCCCATGATCTTGGGGCCGGATAGCTTTTTATATTGAGTGGTAATGGTTTCGGCCTCTTCGGTCTCTGCCTTCTCTTCTATCTTTTCTGTCTTTTCTGTCTTTTCCTTTGTCTTCTCTTCTTTTTTGGGAGGTTCGGGCTTCTTGGC